>NZ_JSDQ01000002.1:0-30509 GCF_000813665.1 Neochlamydia sp. EPS4
GCATATATTCCAATGCCATCAGCAACATGTCTTCTAGACTTAGTTTATATTTACGCCCACCTTTAATCTTCTTGGCCTTATCGGCTTCCTGTAAAATTTGCACCATCTTATCAAAGGTGGGACGCTTTACCCCTGTCAATCGTCGAAATCGCTCATCGTCTAATTTCTCTATCTTATCAAATTTCATGATGCCTCCTTTAAATGTTGAGTCACCATTTTACTAAAATTTACATTTTATTCCAGTTTCGAAGGGGGTCTAATATTAAAATGGCAAATTGAGCGATTCATAAAAAATTATCAAGCTGAATAGGCTATTTTAAAATTAACTCTCCTCTCAAATTCTTTGAAAAATTTCATGCAAAATTAAAGCTTGCTTTAAAGATAGAGAAGGCGAATAAATATGTTTATATAGATTTCATAAATTTATATTGATTTAAATCACAAACTTAAATAAGGATGAAGGTATTGTCTGTACTTAATATGCAGATAAAGTAAAGGTTAATATTTATTATCAAACTAGGAGTTTTTATGATCCCTTTTGATCCAAAAGCCAGTTTAGAAAACGATTTTAATATATTAGTTCCCGAACATGCTTTCAATGCTTTAGTAAACCAAGTAAATGAACAGCAAAAAGCAATTGAGCAGCAAGCCAAAGACTTTGATACAAGATATGAGCAGCAAGCCAAGGTGCTTAATGAAAGAATTGACAGTGTTTTCCAAGAATTTCAAGCAACTAGCCAACAAATTTTAATTAAAAACCAGCAGCTAGAAGAATTAGTTAGAGAACGAAAAGAACTTAGAGAAGAAAATCGCCTGCATGCCGGTAGAATTATAAATTTAGCATTCGAAAAAAAAGCCCTGTAAAAAGATAAAGATGAGTTAAGAGGACAACTGAATCTTACTGAGAATGAAAGAGACCAAGCTGTCGATAAAGGTAAAGAAATAGAAAAAGAAAATAATATTTTAAAAACACAAAAAGATGAACTTTTCAAAAAAAATGAAGCTCTTCTCAAAGAGAAAGAAATATTAGAAGATATTAACTCTGTGCATGAAGGTGCAGCGCAAGCTTCTTCACTAATAATTCAAATGCTAAAAGATCATGGAACCAACCTTTTATTTAAAAATCAGGAACTTGAAGCTCGAAATCGGAAAGGTGAAGCTGAAAGGCTAGCGCTTAAAGACGAAAATGATTCTCTGCACTCTCTTCTCACGCAAGAAAAGGATTTAAAGGAAAGAATAAATTTATTAAGCCTGCAGCTTCAGCAAAAAACTAATGAGGAAGAGGAGATACTAAAATTAATGAGAGAGCGGGGAATAAAATTGCACGCCCATACCTCCTTATCTGAAGCAGTGGCGCAATTGTTTGACATTCACCGAGGATTAATTGAAAAGAATAAAGAATTACAAACAACAGTAATCCGTATTGAAAAAATGTTAGGAATAGAAAAGGGTAAAGGCTGTGACGGCATTTTAACAGCTATCAAAGCAACTACATTCACATCTAATAAGCTTAAAGAATTAGGAGACAAGCTTGTTGCCAACAAGCTTTTGCAAGCCCATTACACTCCTAACGAAGTTTTAGAAAAGTTAAACTCTCTTTTAAATGATTACCTTGAATTCAAAAAAAATCAACCTATCTTTTGTAAGGAATTAGGAATAAAATCTGATTCTAATGTGGAAACAATTATAAAGAAAATGCAGGAAAAAGTAAGCCATAAAAAGAGCGGTATAAGCGCTCATTTTAGCAGATTAGGTAGATCGACACTTTGCCTTTTATCCTTAGGGTTTGCTAACATAGTGTAAATATATTAATGAGTTAATTTATTATCCTTTTAATAAGCCAAATTTACATACAAACGCTTATTAACTGAATATAAATTTAGGGAAATAAGCTTGCTAACTTTTTATAAAAAAGAACAAATCTTAAAATTTAAAAATAAGGTTTACCTATATGACAGTTAAAAAAATTTATCCGTATATGCAAGGGCGTTCTTTTAATCCCTTTGAAAGCCAAATTAGATTGGTTACAGCAAAATTAGCCCAGTGTGAACAAGATTCATTTGTTCAGAATGTAATAAATCAGATATTTAATATGGAACTCAAACAAATAGAGGCGGAACGCCTGCTGCCGAGTAACATTGTTCATTTACAATTGGATGAATTAGAACATGACTTTGGGCAACTTCGCGAAGAATATCAACAACTTATTACAGAAAGCAAGGGATTATTAGAAGATTTTTCCTCTGTAAATGCAGCCCTATCTAAGCTTAAACTTGAACAGCATCACCTTAAGAAAGATTTTGAATTAATAAGCCAACAGCAGGCAGATTTAATAGAAGCTTTTAAGGCTATAAAGCAAGCTCGAGAAAGAATTAGCCAAGTTCAAGAGCGAATAAACCAAGAGCTAGAAGAAATAGGACAAATGCAACAACAAATCGGGCAGGAGCAAGAGAGAATAGAGGAAAATCAGAAGAGAATAAGGCGTGATCAAAAATTTTTTCGAAAAGAGGTGGCTAATTTAAACCAAAGCTTTAAAGAAATGAAGGCACACGTTGATATCCTGATAGAAAAATTTATTCCTACCCAAACTGATGAAAATTTAACTGACGAAGAACTAGCTGAAAAAGCTGCCATTAATAGAGAGCTCATTACTCAAAATTTCATGGTGAAGTTGCAGGAAGAGATAGAGCAAGAATATCAAGAGAAGGAGGCATTGGATTTGCTAAACGTTTCCCAAGTAAATGGCCAACAAGCCTATTCATCCGCCATCAGAGAGGAAAGCCCTGAAAACCCAGCAGCTGTTCTTAATGAAAATGAGCAGGAAATCCCCTTACCTACCTTACCAAGTCAGCAGGGATGGGCAAACCCCTTCAAAACTTTTGCGGATTTATTCAAGCAAGGTTACAATTCGCTCAAGCATACTGCCAAGAAAACTAATGATTTTGCCTGCAAATCTTCGTTTTTGATTGCTATGGCCTCAGCTAGCTTTTTTGTTATATTTGCTGGGATGGTGTAATCCAAGGATAAGTTAAAGAATAAAATTCTATTTTACTTCTCTCCGAGGAAAGCGCGGAAGATTAATTCCTAGCTTTCCTCTCATAAAGCTCCTCTTACTCTATGCTGGTATGCTACTCTAACGACTCTATCTTTAGCTTCCCTTTTCTTAAGTCGAAAGGTCATTAGCACTTTACTCATGTAAGTTTTTAATTTATTCAACTGTTTATCTCTTAGTTTTTAGCTTCAAAGCTTGCACTGTTCCACTTAAGAAATCCAGCCTTGTTTGGGTAAGCCAATGAAAAAAAGCTGCCTGTTTTATTTATCTCTTTGGCTTATAAAAAACTTTTGAATGTCGAATTAACCTCTGGTCCTAAATCATTGGCAGGATAGACTCTTGATTTTTTATAACAAAAAACATTTAGACGATCAAATGTATCTCTTATGAATCCATCCACAGCTCTATTAAAACCTATCTTCCTTAGCCTTCCCATCAGCTTACAAGCACCGCTATAACTCAACCTATAACTAAGGGTAGTAAAGTGTAGATCCTTTGAAAATTGAGGAATCATAATTTTATCGTTAATAGAAATACCTGGAGGGTAGATGCTTTTGAAAGAAGGGCCACTGTAATAAAACAAATCCCATCCCAAAGGCAACTCTGGGATTTCAAAAAAATCATTAAAGCGAGCGTCATCCTCTAAAATAATCAACTCGGGTATTTTGTTCTCAATAATGTGAAGCCAAAGATGCATATGCGAAAGAGCACATCCTATAGTCCCTCGATGTTCATTAAAATCATTTTTTATGAACAGCTGTTGAACTTCTGAGGTAATCGTTAGCGTAGAACCATCGACTGCTTCCCAATGAGAATAATCAGTGATACCCATTCGCTCTGCTTCTTTAACCCAAGCTATCCATCGTTCGGGATAGCGTTTCAGATTGATAACGGCTACAGGAGAGTATTTCATGAATGCCTCTTTTTAAAAGTTAAAGGCTGCACTATTAACGCAGATTGCCTTTAGGGAGATAATTCCAAACAAGCTTATATCCCCTAGTGATCTATCCTTGCAGCAATTTATTAATTATTTTCGGTCTAGAATATTTTTTCCGGGATAAAATGTTAAAATAGATTAATCCTTAAAAAGCCTTTCCTATCTCCGAAATGCTCGCCTTAAGATAAAAAAAGCATGTAATAGTTTTCTAGCCAACTTGCAGCATTTAAAGAAGCGCTACTTGCCTTTTTTTAAATAGGAAGCCATAAATTTTTTTAGGAGCTGCCAGACATGACTGAAAATAACGTTGATTATCCTTCCTTACCTCTTAAAAAATCTTTATAAAAATATTAATTTTAAATTGATAGTAAAGTTTCTTTGAAGAGCTTTAAGCATTTTACTATCAAAAATATCAGCTAAACTTATTTTTAGAGTTCAGCTGTTGTTTACTCCTCCCTATCTACCAAAAAATCTTAAGAAAAGCCTAGTGATTATTTTTAACTAGTTTTTAAGCGATTTTATTGATACAAAAAGGAGCAGATAGGCTAAAATAATGGGAAATTTAAATTGTTCAACGCATGCTATTATCTTTACCTAACTTAATCTCTTTTTGCCGTATACCTTTGGCTTTTTTATTTTTACAGGAAAACGTCTTTTGGAGAGTGATAGCGATCCTGCTAGCTATGCTTAGTGATGGCCTGGATGGATATCTAGCAAGGCGCCAAAAAATCACTACTAAATTTGGCACTTTACTTGATCCATCCACCGATAAATTTTTTGTAATTTTTGTGGCTATTGTTCTTATCAGCGAAGGTCGATTAATGCTTTGGCAAGCTATCGCTCTGAGTTGTCGCGATATCGCAGTATTAATTTTTGGAGTACATCTTCTGCTTGATAAGCGTTTAAGTCACTATCAATTTCGAGCTATTTGGTGTGGCAAAGTTACCACTTGTTTGCAGTTTATTGTTTTGATAGGGCTAACCTTACAAGCTAGAATTCCCGATCCATTCTTTATTACTTTTATTTTACTAGGACTTTTATCTTTAGTAGAGCTAGCCATTCCTAGAAAGAAAGAGACAGTAGGATAAATTTGGCCTTATGGCTGTCATGGAAGAGCGCCGGTTAAAGGATCAGAAGCTAAAACCTATGGATCATTTTTTGATCTAAAAATGTAGGTAACTTTTAATATTCTTGCTACCGATGGTTAAAGAAAAATTCTTCCTAACTTAAAAAAGAGTACCTTTCCTCAAAATTACTAGCCTTGAAACATTACCTTAAACCTCTAGGCCTCTAGGTGGCCAGATTTTTTCCTAAGCTTTTATATAAGAAGGTGCCTTAAAACCCTTGTTTTACCCTTCTTCTTGTGCACATTATTGAAGAAATTCTAAAGCCCATGGCTTAATTTCTCTAAGGGAGAATTGGATTTATTTATCAATGAGTAAGCTGATGTTAAGCCCGATTAATAAAGCAAAAGAAAGTTTTTAGGGTCTCCTCTCCTATGCTTTTGATCAATTCTTTGCAATCGCTTACTCTATAAATACATCTCAAAGAGGCAGTTTTCAAAGGGTTGGGTATGCAGGCTTAGTTTTTTAAAGCGCGTAATCTTTAAGCTAAAGGTAAAAATTTAGAAAAAATTTTACTCCAGCTGGATGCGATAAAAGCAAGAAAGCTTAAAAAAGATTTAAGGAGAGGGTCCTCTACCTTGTTTATCCTTTATGAAAGTTAGCCTGAGACTACAATAGCTTTAGGTACTGCAGGCTGCGTTTGTGCAGGCTCAGAAGGTGCTTGATCTGCTTGCTGTGTTTCTTGAGATCTTACTAGATCATTAAACTGACGACCTAATGATCGACAAGCTACAAACCAAAAGATGATCACCACTAATAAAATAGAAGCTACATATGGAGCACTCATGACTAAATTTCCAAAAAACATTAAAAGTCCCTGATGAATTAAGGATCCTCCTGATTTTCCGAGGCGAGAGCCCACCCCGTCAATAGCTGCTTTTCCTTTCAACTTACATTCATGGCTAAGTGGAATAAAAGCCATTTCTTTTGTTGTGTCAAAAAAAGAGTATTTAGCAGCTTTACTTAGACAATTTTGGGCCGATCCAAAAAACACAGCAATAGCTAAAGGAGTAGTCCCTGTTAACATGATTACCGTATCGGAAAGATGGTTTTGAAAAAACATAAAACAGAAAAAACCAGCTGAAGTCACTAACATAGTTAACGGCGTCACTAAAGCTGTACAGGTCCATCCAAAGCGGCTGATAAACTTAGCCATAAACAACGCAGCAAATGTTGAGACTACGCCTTGAATAGAAGTTAGATTATTTATATAAGTATTGTAATCTTTTGGGCTGGAATAAAGATACCTAAGCTGGTCTTTCCATACTACCTCCACGAGGTTGATGACTAGATTATAAGAGACGACTAAAATAGCAATACAAATAAGGTACTTGGAATTAGATAAATAAGAAAAGCTTTCGCGAAGGGTTAAGCGTCCTTTTTTCTTAATTTCACGTTTATTCATATGAAAATCATCGAAGCTAGGGTCTACCAACACATAGCGGTTTACCCACCTAAAAGTGCACATGGTAATAATGCCTGAAATGATCACTATGGTGGTTAACATCATGACTGATTTTTCCCAAGCATTATCTATGAACCCCATATGCTGAGAACAAAAGATGCCTAGCTGACCAGCAGCTATCGCAGCGAAATTAGAAGCTATACCGAATGTTCCATAAAAGCGCCGGGCTTCATGAATGCGTGTCACCTCGTTGGCAAATCCCCAAAATAAAACACTCATTATAGCAGTGCTCCAAAGTTCTGCTCCCACATAAAAGGTAGTTAAAAGCCAATGACGATACATCGCTATCATTCCTTTAAAACCCGCAGGAAGAAGGCTTTGAAGATAATCTGCACTGTGGTTGAATTCTACCACTTCACGCAAAGGATAAAGAAGAAAAGCAAATAACGCATAAAAGATTAAGAAAGCCGAGATCATGATATAAAATACACGTTCTTGGCTAAAAATGTTGGAAATTTTAGTAAAAATAAGAGTAACCACTACTGCCATAGGTAAAAGAACCCATACCTTAATAAATGGTAAGATCTCTGCCCCAGCGGCAGTAATCACCACCGCATCTTTCATGTTACGCAAGATTGTATAGTTAAAACATATTAAGAACAGCATGAGAAGCATCGGCAGCATTTTTTTAAGCTCATGCCGGTGAATAGGCCAAAACAAAGAACGAAGGGCGCCAAACTCGGGGTTAACTAATTGAGTCATCACAACCTTTTGTAAATAAAAAATTTTAACAAATTGATGATATACATTTCAACAAGTAAAACTAAAATTAAAAAATATTAAAAATTCATTTCTTTCTTAAAAAGAAAAAGATAGCAACTTAACGTCATCAATCAAGTCGCTATCTGAATTTAGAGAACAACAAAATAGCATATCGCCTATTTTTTTAGCAGCTACATTCTAGCCGGCTTTCTGTTCCTGCAGCTTTCCCCTATTTGCTAAAGATATCACTTCAGATAAAGTATCTTTTCTTTCAGGCTTTTTTAAAGTCATTTCATTAAAAGCCCCGCCTAGCATACGTGTTGCCATCATCCATATAGCTATAACCGCAAATAGAACAAGAGCTACATAAGGCGCACTGGCAGTAAAAGTAGAAAAAAGTAAAAGTAAGGTTTGATGCACAACAGAACCACTAGACTTTCCAAGCCTTGAGCAGACTCCATCAATAGCTGCCTTTCCTTTTAATTTCCACTCGGCTGATAGAGGAATAAAAGCCATTTCTTTGGTGGCGTCATACACAGAATATTTAGCAGCACGACTAAGAATATTTTGCACCGAACCAGCAAAGACTACCAACATAAGAGGAGTCATTCCGGTTAGCACCATGACAACCTCTGCCAAATGTCCTTTCATGAAAAAGAAAAAGAAAAACCCTAAGCTTGTAAAGAAGAGAATGATGGGAGTAAGCATGGCTGTAAAGGTCCATCCCAATACACGCATACTATTCCCGGAAACAAACAAAGCACAAAAAGTAGCAATGACTCCAATAATCGTAGAGATTTGGTTGGTATAAAGACTGTAGTCACTCGGATTAGGATACAGCTCGCGCACTTCATGCTTCCAGATCACTTCGGTAAGGTTAATTACTAAATTATAAGAAAGCACAATAATAGCAATGCATGTAAGATATTTTGATTTAGAAAGATAGGCAAAAGTTTGCCTTAATGATAGCTTTTTATCTTTAAGGTTTTTATCTTCTGTAGCCGCGGCTGCATCGTAGTAGAGAGGATCACTTAGTATACAGCTATTTAACCATCGAAATAAAAAGATAGCCCCCACTCCTGATAAAAGGACCAGGCAAACTAACATTAACAAGGATTGATCCCATGCATCTGTCCCATAGGGAATATTAGGATTATAAGTATGACGACTGATAAAGACAGACACTTGTCCTGCCACCACCCCTGAGAAATTAGCTCCGATGCCAAAGAGACCATAAAACCTTTTAGCTTCGCTCACGCGTGTCACTTGGTTAGCAAACCCCCAAAACAGCACCGATAAAATGGCACTACTCCAAAGTTCAGACATTACATAAAAAACTGTGAAAGTCCAATTGCGAAACATAGCAATCAATCCTTTGCAACCTAAAGGAAGGATTTGTTGCATTTTATCCGCTAAAGAATGAGGATGCAAAGACTCACGAGCGGGATGAAGGATGAGAATGAATATAACAAAGTAACTTAAAAAGCCACCTATCATTATATAAAAGACATTTTCTCGAGAAAAGCAACTAGAAAGACGGGTAAATAAGATAGTCATCAATATGGCACTAGGAAACATGACCCACACTTTAATGAAGGGAATCACTTCGGCACCCGAAGACTTAGCAGTAACAACAACAGTATCTTTTAAGGTTCTTAAAATATTATAGTCAAAAGTAATTAAAAAGAAAATTAACAGCATCGGAACGAGCTTTCTTAGCTCGTAATTATGGACGGGCCACAAATAGCTCCGCCATTTACTAAACTCTGGTTCATCTACCGCATTGGACCCTGACATGCAAAACCTTTATTATATTGAAGATATAGCTAATTTTTACGAGTGGAGGGGATTCTAAAAGAAAAATGTGACTCAAAAAAGAATTTTCGAGAACCGGAAGAGCAAAGATTGGAGGGAGAATACTTATCATATTCCTCAAGTTACATTATCTGCTGGCTTTCCCTACTGTAGGGATCATTATACAAAGCTTACAAAAGTAAATTTTACATGTATCATAAAACATTCTTTTTTATTATTCAAGGAGTTTTTCCCTCTAACCAAGAGGAGAAAAAACTTAAGTACTTGATAGTTAACAGATAGAATGTAGATAGCTTTTTTGCAAGCCTTTATGCATTAGAGAGAGCTTCTATGCCCGGTAGGGTACCTGATTCAAGGAATTTTAAAGAGGCTCCCCCTCCTGTAGAGATATAAGTGATTTTTTCCATCAGCCCGGCCTTTTGTAGAGCGGTAATAGAATCCCCTCCTCCTACTAAAGTAGTTGCCGATGAATGAGCCAACTTTTCTGCTATAGCTATTGTACCCTTAGCAAACTTGATAGCTTCAATGACACCTAAGGGACCGTTCCAAAAAATAGTAGCAGCCTGTTGAATAGATGCAGAAAATTGTTGAATGGTTTTAGGGCCGATATCAAATCCCTGATGACCTTCAGGAATTCCTGCTTCGCTTGAGATAGTAGACACATCAGCTGACTTTTCCACTTGCTGAGCAATAATATGATCGCTGGGTAAAACCACTTGCACTCCCTTTATCCGACTTTCATCTAAGATATCTTTTGCTATACCTACAAATTCTGGCTCATATAAAGAATCCCCGATAGTATACCCTTGGGCTTTCATAAAAGTGAAAGCCATCGCCCCTCCAATTAAAAGAATGTCTACCCTATTTAACAAAGTTTTTAAAAGCCCTAGTTTGGTAGATATCTTGGCTCCTCCTATAATGGCGCAAAAAGGTTTTTTAGCATCTCTTATAAATTTTTCTAAAAATAGAATTTCTTTTTCCATAAGAAAGCCCATAGCTGCTTGTTGCGGGAAAAGCTTAGGCAGGTAATAAGTAGAAGTATGCTTACGATGAGCTGTGCCAAAAGCATCATCTACATAGGCATCCCCTAACTTTGACAGCTGCTGGGCAAAAAAGGAATTATGCTCAGGGTATTCTTCGGCACGATAAAAACGAAGATTTTCTAATAACATTACCTGGCAGGCCCCCAGTTTTTGTACTTGCGCTTCAACGCTTTTACCTACACAGTCAATTGCCATATGTACTGGACGCCCGATTAGCGTAGACAAGTGTTTAGCACACGGCCCTAAAGAAAAATTAGAAATTTTTTGGCCATTAGGTCGTCCTAGGTGGCTCATTAAAACAATGCTTCCGCCTTGTTTAAGAATATATTCAATAGATGGCAAAGAAGCTTGGATGCGTGTATCATCGATAATCCGACCTAAGGGATCCAGAGGAACATTAAAATCCACCCGCATTAAGATCTTCTTGTGAGTGACTTGAAGATTTTTAAGAGAAAGCTTTATCGACATGCAATTTTTCCTAGCATAAATGTAATTAGGTTAAATTCTTCTAAAAAATTTAACAGTAGGTTCATAATACAAGTAAGGAAAAAAGTGTCAATATTTAAAACCTTTTGGAAAATTTGAATGAATTTAGAAGAGTTAAGAGCAGAGTATGCAAAAAAGGTTTTAAAACGCGAAGACCTCGCGGCTAATCCTGTAAAACAATTTCAAGCTTGGCTAGAAGAAGCTTATGCTTTACAAATTTTAGAACCTAATGCCATGGTCCTTGCTACCTGCTCAAAAGCCGGTCTTCCTTCTATACGTACAGTGTTACTTAAAAATTTGGACGAGAAAGGCTTAACCTTTTTTACCAACTATGAAAGCCGTAAAGCTCAAGAAATCACTGAAAATCCTCAAGTATCGGTTATCTTCTTGTGGAAGGAATTGGAAAGGCAAGTAATTATTCAAGGGTTAGCAGAAAAAACTTCGCGAGAAGTCTCGATGAGATATTTCGATAAACGTCCGCGCCAAAGCCAATTAGGCGCTTTAGCCTCCCATCAAGGAAGTATTCTTTCCTCTCGAAAGATTTTAGAAGAAGAATATGAACGTTTAAGCGTAATGTATGAAGGCCTTAAAATACCATGCCCAGATAAATGGGGTGGTTTCATTATCAAGCCTTATTACTATGAGTTTTGGCAAGGTAGAACTAATCGATTGCATGATCGTTTTAGCTATCACTTTGCAGAACAAATATGGCATATTCAACGTTTATCCCCTTAAAATATCTTGTAATTAATAATTTCCTTTTTTGCCTCTCCCACCACCTCCGCCAATCCTCCGCCCTACTTAAAATTAAAATGGATAAAAATTTATAAGCTAGAATTTACTGCACTTTTCTCGTAGACCTGATTTTTCATCTGCTTGAATATTCAAGAGGTTTTTAGCTATTGCGCTTGCTTTAAAAAAAATGCCTTTGGGTAGCACTTTTAGAAGAAAGCACAAAAGATATAGGGCTTAACGCTATCTATGAATAAAGCCGAAACTTTGGAAAGTGGGTAGAGCCTAATATCCATGCATCTAAAAAATGCTGATCTAGCTTAAATTTTTTTATTATCCTCTCTATGAAATTAAAAATTTTTGAAAAAGAAAAGATTTATATTAACAAAAATTCAAAAATTAAGATATAGACCTATTTTCTTGCTAGCCTCTAGCAAAATTTAAAAATCCTATTAGGGAAAAACAAAAATTTATACTGAGGATCTTGCTAATGATGAATGCCCCTTCTTTTTTATCGCTCTTCTTTACTTACGCTCAGAAAAAGTTGCTGACGTTTTTCTGTATTTTGCTGGGGTTTTCTTTAGGCTCTCCTCTTGAAGCTACCTATATTCTGCGTTATACCACCACCGATAATGGGGGAATCACTTTCACAGGAAATACATTGGGTCTTTCTAAGTATCTACAAGAAAACAATCCTGGCACAGATGATTCTATTGGCGCCTTTATCACCACAGATCCTACCGAGCCAGTAGGAACTCTCCCTCATGGCCCTTATCCCCTAGGAACTAATCCACCCGCCAGCACGACTTTAAATTACCTTGAAAACAGCTCTTCAGCGGTCTTGGATCTACTTCCAGGTAGTACTATCCTCTATGCTGAATTGGTGTGGGGAGGAAGTTATGGTTTTCCTTCCTCTGGGACGCCCCCTTTACCTCCATTACCTAATGTAGCTATCACCCTGACTACTCCCCAACAAATCAGTTACACGATTACAGCCGATCCAGCCACCAGCCAAGAAGCTATCACACCTGGTTACACGCAATCAGGAAACTATGTAAGAAGTGCCGATGTAACCTCCATTGTTCAAGATGCAGGCCCAGGCACATATATAGCAGGTGGAATATATGGAACCATAGTAACTACAGATGACACTCATAACAGTGCCGGATGGACGCTGGCCGTCGTCTATGCCAATCCTTTAATGCTGACCCATAACATGACACTTTTTGTAGGCTGTGAGCAAGCCTCGAGAACCATTAATCCTGTAGAGGTGTCGGGATTTTGTGCTCCCCCTTCCGGCGTACTCTCTGGAAGGCTTTTTATTAGCGCTATTGAAGGGGATGCTAATAAAACAGGTGATTGCCTGCTCTTTGGTAAAAGTTTACCCCTCACCATCGCAGCCAATTCTCTTTCAGGGGTTAATAATCCCATCAACAATTTTTTCGCCTCTCAAATTAACACCCGACTTCCTCTTGAGCTAGATCCTATTCATAATAAATATGTAGCCGTAGGCTCTTCTCAATTGGATGAAAGAGGTAGCTATGGAAATTTGAACGCTGATCCCTTTAATAATCTCAATAAATCGGGTGGTAGGCAGGGATATGATATTACAAGCATAGATGTTTCTCATGCGATTACCTATAATCAAAAAAAGGCCTATGCTTTAGGTACGACTACCTCGGATGATTATACAGTCAACGCCCTGGGTTTACAGATTCAAGTAGGAGCACCCATTATAAACTCGAAAAAAACTGTCAACGCCGTGCAGTCCATAAGTTCTTCTCTTGGCGAGAAAGTCACTTTTTCTATCCGACTTGAAAATACTGGAACAAGTGACGCCTTGTCTGTAAATTTTAAGGATGTGTTGCCCACCGGCCTCAACTATGTTGCGGGTAGTTTAAAATTGAATAGCCTACCCATTAGCCCTGATCCTGACCTTACTCAAGGATTTTTTATTGGAGATATGCTTGTCGGTCAATTAAACACGATCGAATTTGAAGCCCACATTGCTAGCTATCCTTCTAACGGCAATATCTATTACAATAAATCTTTAGTTGATTATCAATTTGCAACCTGTGCAGGCAATAATTTTGACCTGTCTGCTCAATCGAATGAAGTCTCTATCTACCTACCAGATCCTCCTGTCCCTACTGCTGCCGCCTCCTTAAGCAAGTGTAAATACTTAAATCGAACCGAGTACCCGCTAGAGATAACATGGATATCCCCCTCACCTTATGTAATCTCCTATCGTGTCTATCACAAAGGGATTCTTACGGCGCAAATTCCGGCTAGCGCTCCTTTAGTCTATAAAAAATGTTGCAAATCTAAAAAATCTGCAGAAGGCTATGCAATTGTTGCAGTATATGCAGGCAATAAAGAAAGCATTCCAACTAAAATAAGGATCAGTCATGAATAAAATTTATATAGGAATCGCATGCCTTTTCCTTCTCAGCATAGGAGAGCTACATGCCTGGATAGAGGAGCAGCCAATGACCTTAGAAATCCGTTCCGGTGCGTTTATTCATGCTAATAAGCGCTTTAAAAAACTTTATGGGAAGATAGGCACAAGCTATCAAATAGAAGCTTCTCTTCCTCTCCCTCCTTTTGAATATCTAAGAGGTTGGAGCAATTTTGACTATTTCTCTAAACATAGTAGAGCTCACAGAGATAGATGTTGTGGCAAAAGTAAAGTAGAGATCCCTCAAATTAGCTTTGGAATAAAATATATTTATCCGTTCGGGGAGTTTCTCGACGGATATGTTGGAATAGGGTCTAGCTTTTCAAGGATTAATGTGACTAATAAATCCTGTTGCCTACATGAGAAGGTTTCAAAGTTTGCCGTAGGAGGCATATTAAAATCAGGTATTTATTATTCAATGAGTGAACGTATCTTTATGGATGTATTCATTGACTATCTCTACCAGCCGGTGCATTTTAAAAAATATCGCAATGTAGGAGGGTTTAAAGCAGGCGCAGGATTTGGCTATAAGTTTTAACTTATAGCGGTTAAAGAACCTATAGCGGTATATTTCAAAAGTAAAGTAAATTTATAAAAGCTGGTTCTCTCTCCTTAAAAACAGGCTTTTATTAGGTATGTAATCCCCTAAAGAGCTGCTCAAATCCTTATTATACGCTTTTAAACTATCCTTAGGCAATCCCATGTCCTAGACCACCCCTCTCGTTAATTAGATAAGCAGCCTTTAGAGAACTGTGTATGCAGACCTAGTTTTTTAAAGCATATCCTTGAATCTCTTCCTATAGATAAAAAGGCATCCGCATAAAAAATCCTTTTCCAACTAAAGATTAGAGCTATTTAACGCGAATTATCGGATAAGGAAATAAAGAGGAAAAACAACTCGCAGATAATCTACCTCGCTTTTTTTCAGATAGATTTACGGAAAAGGGGTAGACCTTCCAAGCATTCAAGAGCAGCCGCAGGTTTTGGCGATTAAGTGACGCGGTAATTTGGATTTGGTTAAAAGAATGAGATTGATTCTTTGCCTTATTTAAGAAAAACGGTTCTTTTTGGCGCAATGTTTTAATTCTTCTACCGAATGATGGAATACAATATGCCTAGCTTCTTCCTGTCAAGAAAGGTTGCTTTCCCAGCCTAGCAATCTGCAGAAAAAGAGAGAAACTTCTTGTCATTATAAATGTGTAGCCTAGCTTAAGCTTGCTTAGTTACTGGAAGGAAAGCTGCTTACTTGTTTAAAGATAAGATGGCTAGAAGCTTTTTATTTCATTTAAGCCCTCCCCAAATTAAAAAGTACTTACGGCCATTCTACAATTGAAAACGCTGCCTTATTTTTTCGTTGATATCTTTCAAAGGATTTTCCGCTAATTCAAACCATTTCAGTTGAGACAATTGCCCAATTTCTGCAGGCAGGCTGGTGAGCTGGTTTTGATTTAATTCAAGCGTTTGCAGCTGAGACAGCTGCCCAATTTCTGTAGGCAGGCTGGTGAGCTGGTTTTGATTTAAGTCAAGCCATTGTAGCTGAGACAGCCGCCCGATTTCTACAGGCAGACTGGTAAGGTGGTTTTGATATAAGTAAAGCCCTTGCAGCTGAGACAGCTGCCCGATTTCTGTAGGCAGAGCGGTAAGCTGATTGTGATTTAAGTAAAGCGTTTGCAGCTGAGACAGCCGCCCAATTTCTGCAGGAAGACTGGTTAGCTGGTTTTGATTTAAGTAAAGCCATTGCAGCTCAGACAGCTGCTCGATTTCTGTAGGCAGAGTGATGAGCTGGTTTTGGTTTAAATCAAGCGTTTGCAGCTTAGACAGCTGCCCGATTTCTGCAGGCAGACTGGTAAGCTGGTTGTGGCTTAAATCAAGCTCTTGCAGCTGAGACATCCGCCCTATCTCTGCAGGAACGGTAGTGAGTTGATTGTAGCCTATGAAAAGCCGTTGCAGCTTAGACAGCTGCCCGATTTCTGAGGGTAAATAAGTCAAGCCGATCCCGGTTAAATCCAAGCTCGTTATATCTTTGCCATACCTTTCAATCCAATCTCTAAGAAACTCTCCTTGTTTTTCTAAAGGTAAATACTTGATCTTCTCTTGATCTAAGAACTCCCCTCCACCAGGCAGTGCTTCCCACATTAGCAGGCGATTAATATTTATAAGATAAGAGGAATAATTAGCTAGCGTATAATATCTCTTTTCCTGGGTTTTCCATTTAAATTCTAACTCCGCGGGAGCAAGAGATTTAGATAGAGCAAAGGCTTGTTTAAAAATTGCATTTACCTTTGCTATTTCAGAAAGCTTTTCTTCTAGCTTATAAATTTTATCTACAATAAGAGCCTGCTTGTTAATATCTCCTTGAGGAACATGCACTTTACCTATTTGCTTATAGAGAGTGGGTATGACTTCAGTAGATAACAGGTGGCTCCATCTTTTACAGACGCTAAATAAGGAAGGAACTACACAAGCCTCTAAGATAGGAAGTAGCAATTCATTGGGCAAGCTTTCAATAGAGGTCGAAGAGATAGGATGCATTTTATTTCCTTGGGTAGTAATAACTTTTTCAGCATTTTCATTTTTTAAATGATAATATATAAATATTAAAAAAGCAAGTCAAACGAATTCCTGTTCTTATCAATGAAAAGCAACTCACAAATGATCTACATCGCTTTTTTTTCAGATAGATTCACGGAAAGAGCGGAGACCTTCTAAGCATTCAGGAGCAACCACAGGTTTTGGGGATTAAGTGACGCGGTAATTTGGATTTGGTTAAAAGAATGAGATTGATTCTTTGCCTTATATAAGAAAAACGGCTCTTTTTGGCGCAATGTTTTAATTCTTCTACCGAATGATGGAATACAATATGCCTAGCTTCTTCCTGTCAAGAAAGGTTGCTTTCCCAGCCTAGCAATCTGCAGAAAAAGAGAGAAACTTCTTGTCATTATAAATGTGTAGCCTAGTTTAAGCTTGCTTAGTTACTGGAAGGAAAGCTGCTTGCTTGTTTAAAGATAAGATGGCTAAAAGCTTTTTATTTCATTTAAGCCCTCCCCAAATTAAAAAGCACTTACGGACATTTTACAATTGAAAACGTTGCCTTATCTTTTCTGCAATATCTTTCAAAGGATTTTCCGCTAATTCAAGCGTTTGCAGCTGAGACAACTGCCCGATTTCTGCAGGAAGGCTGGTGAGCTGGTTTTGATTTAATTCAAGCTGTTTCAGCTGAGACAATTGACCTATTTCTGCAGGCAGACTGGTGAGCTGGTTTTGATTTAAGTAAAGCGTTTGCAGCTGAGACAACTGCCCGATTTCTGTAGGCAGAGCGGTGAGTTGGTTTTGATTTAAGTAAAACTCTTGCAGCTCGGACAGCTGCCCAATTTCTGTAGGCAGAGCGGTAAGCTGGTTTTGATTTAATTCAAGCCATTGTAGCTGAGACAGCTGCCCGATCTCGGCAGGCAGGCTGGTGAGCTGGTTCTGATTTAAGTCAAGCCTTCGCAGCTGAGACAGCTGCCCGAGCTCGGCAGGCAGGGCGGTGAGCTGGTTTTCATTTAAGCCAAGCACTTCTAGCTGAGACAGCTGCCCAATTTCTGCAGGCAGACTGGTGAGCTGGTTTTCATTTAAGCCAAGTACTTCTAGCTGAGAGAGCTGCCCCAGTTCGGCAGGCAGAGCGGTGAGCTGGCTTTCATTTAAGCCAAGCACTTCTAGCTGAGAGAGCTGCCCCAGTTCGGCAGGCAGAGCGGTGAGCTGGTTTTGATTTAAGAAAAGCCATTGTAGCTGAGACAGCTGCCCGATCTCGGCAGGCAGGCTGGTGAGCTGGTTTTGATCTAATTCAAGCTCTTGCAGCTTAGAGAGCCGCCCGATCTCTGCAGGCAGACTGTTGAGCTGATTTTGGCTTAAGTAAAGCTTTCGCAGCTGTCTCAGCTGCCCCAGTTCGGCAGGCAGAACGGTGAGCTGGTTTTCATTTAAGCCAAGCACTTTTAGCTGAGAGAGCTGCCCGAATTCGGCAGGCAGAGCGGTGAGCTGGTTTTGATTTAAGCCAAGCACTTCTAGCTGAGATAGCTGCCCGAGTTCGGCAGGCAGAGCGGTGAGCTGGTTTTGATTTAAGAAAAGCCATTGTAGCTTAGACAGCTGCCTAATTTCTGCAGGCAGAGCGATGAGCTGGTTTTGGCTTAACTCAAGCCTTGTCAGCTTAGACTGCTGCCTAATTTCTGCAGGCAGGCTGGTAAGCTGGTTTTGGCTTAACTCAAGCCTTGTAAGCTTAGACAGCTGCCTAATTTCCGCAGGCAGGGCGGTGAGCTGGTTTTGATTTAAGTAAAGCTCTTGCAAATGAGACAATTGCCCGATTTCTGCAGGCAGGCTGGTAAGCTGGTTTTGATCTAATTCAAGCGCTTGCAGCTTAGAGAGCCGCCCGATTTCTGCAGGCAGGCTGGTAAGCTGGTTTTGATCTAATTCAAGCTCTTGCAGCTTAGAGAGCCGCCCGATCTCTGCAGGCAGACTGTTGAGCTGATTTTGGCTTAAGTAAAACTTTCGCAGCTGTCTCAGCTGCCCGAGTTCGGCAGGCAGGGCGGTGAGCTGGTTCTCATTTAAGCCAAGAACTTCTAGCTGAGATAGCTGCCCAAGTTCGGCAGGCAGAGCGGTGAGCTGGTTTTGACTTGAGTAAAGCTCTTGCAACTGAGACAATTGCCCGATCTCGGTAGGCAGGCTGGTGAGCTGGTTTTGATCTAATTCAAGCGCTTGCAGCTTAGAGAGCCGCCCGATCTCTGCAGGCAGACTGTTGAGCTGATTTTGGCTTAAGTAAAGCTTTCGCAGCTGTCTCAGCTGCCCGAGTTTGGCAGGCAGAGCGGTGAGCTGGTTTTGACTTAAGTAAAGCTCTTGCAACTGAGACAATTGCCCGATCTCTGCAGGTAGACTGTTGAGCTGATTTTGGCTTAAGTAAAGCTCTTGCAACTGAGACAATTGGCCGATTTCTGCAGGCAGGCTGGTAAGCTGGTTTTGATCTAATTCAAGCGTTTGCAGCTTAGATAGCCGCCCAATTTCTGCAGGCAGACTGTTGAGCTGGTTTTCGCTTAAGTAAAGCTTTCGCAGCTTAGATAGCCGCCCAATTTCTACAGGCAGGCTGTTGAGCTGATTTTGGCTTAAGTAAAGCTTTCGCAGCTGAGACAGCTGCCCGAGTTCGGCAGGCAAGGCGGTGAGCTGGTTTTCATTTAAGCCAAGCACTTCTAGCTGAGATAGCTGCCCGAGTTCGGCAGGCAGAGCGGTGAGCTGGTTTCGATTTAATTCAAGCGTTTGCAGCTGAGACAATTGCCCGATCTCTACAGGCAGACTGGTGAGTTGGTTTTCTCTTAAGTGAAGCTTTCGCAGCTGAGACAGCTGCCCGAGCTCGGCAGGCAGGGCGGTGAGCTGGTTTTGATCTAATTCAAGCGTTTGCAGCTTAGATAGCCGCCCAATTTCTGCAGGCAGACTATTGAGCTGGTTTTCGCTTAAGTAAAGCTTTCGCAGCTTAGATAGCCGCCCAATTTCTGCAGGCAGACTGTTGAGCTGATTTTGGCTTAAGTAAAGCTTTCGCAGCTGAGACAGCTGCCCGAGTTCGGCAGGCAAGGCGGTGAGCTGGTTTTCATTTAAGCCAAGCACTTCTAGCTGAGATAGCTGCCCGAGTTCGGCAGGCAGAGCGGTGAGCTGGTTTCGATTTAATTCAAGCGTTTGCAACTGAGACAATTGGCCTATTTCTTGGGGTAAGTAAGTCAAGCCTGCTTCAGATAAATCTAAAGCCTTGATGTTTTTACAATTTTCTTCAATCCACTCCCTAAGAAGCTCTCCTTTTTTCTTTAGAGGCAAGTGCTTAATTTCTCCTCGGCTCAAGTATTCTTCCCCCCCAGGAAGTTTTTTCCAAAGCAAAAGGCGATTAATATTTAAGAGATAAGAAGAGTAATTAGCTAGAGTAAAAGATTTGTTTTCCTCTATTTGTCCTTTAGATTTTAAAGAAAAAAAAGAGCTAGCTAAATTAAAGATTTGCCTAAAGATTACATTGACCTTTGCTGTTTCAGAAAGCTCTTCGTCTTCTTTAGATTTTAAAGGAGAAAGATAGCTAGCTAAAGTAAAGATTTGCCTAAAGATTGCATTTACCTTTGCTGCTTCAGAAAGCTTTTCTTCTAGCTTATAAATCCTATCTACATTGAGAGCCTGCTCCTTAACATTTCCTTGAGGAACATGCACTTTACCTATTTGCTTATAAAGAGGGGGCATGACTTCAGTAGCTAGCAGATGATGCCATCTTTTACAGACGCTAAATAAGGAAGGAACTGCGCAAGCCTCTAAGATAGGGAGAAGCAATTCATTGGGCAAGCTTTCAATAGAGGCCGAAGAGATAGGATGCATTTTATTTCCTTGGGTAGTGATAACTTTTTCAGCATTTATATTTTTAAAGACAATATAAAAAAATTAAAAAAGCAAGTCAAACGAATTTGTATCCTTATCACCGGGAGGGATTAGCTAACTTGTTAAGCAAAGAGCAAGCTACTGTACCTTGTAAGTGCTAGCTAGATGTAGAAGGTTTTTGCTCAGCTTTGGGCCGACCAGTCATAGTATGCTTTTGATTTGCTATAATTTAGGGTGTTATAATCTGTAATATTTAAGTTTTTTTGCAAACTTATCTAGTTGGCTCTTAGCATTGCTTGGACATGAAAACTCTTGCTACAGGAGCTTAATAAAGGCTTTGGCTTCTTTTTCACCGCCCTTAAGGTAATGCTTGGCTAAAGTAGGGTATTCTCTTTGATAGGTCACTTGGCTAAAGATGACTACCCATCTTTGTTTAAAGCCTACATGGCAAGAGGTAGTCTCAAAGCTCGATACCCTTCTACTATCTCTACAGTCTTGTCGTATTAACTTATAAACATTTTTTACCTTTAAGTTATTATTTTTTCAGCAGACGAATGAAGAGGTAAATAATTTTGATTTTTGACAAAATAAGATAAATACTTGGTGGATGGAAAGGTTTCATTACCCCTTTTCAACCTTAGAAAATCTTTAAATTTTTTTTCAAACGATGAAGAAGGATTGAAATAAATAAATTCTTTTTGATAATTTTAAAAGTAATAAAAAAGGGCTGCATGTATTTTAATAACTTTTGAGCCCTGGCATTCCTGTTGATACTGAAAAAAATTCGTTTTCATAAATTTCATTAAAAAACATCACCCTTTAAAATCATTGAAGAAAGGAGGAAAAAATGAAAACTAAAGGCACATGCACTACCTGCGGCAAAACCTATAGTCCCAGCAAGGGAAGCGCTCATTTACTTGAGTGTGCTTTAAAATCTTTACAATCTTCTCAATCGACACCAGAGGGATATTTACTTCGAATTTCGTGGGCGGAAGAGCCCGGTCTTTATTGGATGTTTGTCTCTATTCCTCAAAGCACTTCCTTACGATCTCTAGATGAGTTTTTAAGGACTACATGGGTAGAATGCTGCGGACACCTTAGCGAGTTTACTATTGGCAGACGCCATTACATGTCTCATACTGAATCTGGCAAACTTAGCCCCTCTATGAATAATCCAATCGGTAAAATCCTATCTCCAGGCTTAGAGTTTACATACGTTTACGATATGGGATCTTCTACTGAACTCGATATACAAGTCCTAGAAAAACTTGCTGCCTGCCCTCAAAAAGAAATTTCAATTTTTATGCGAAATGATCCGCCTGCTTTTCTCTGCGAAACATGCAATCAAGCGGCTGATATCATTTGCTCTTTATGCGGTTCAAAGCTATGTTCCAAGTGCAGTACAAGTCACCCCTGTGCTGTCAATGAAAAAGACACTTATATGCTCATGCCGCTGGTTAATTCCCCACGGGCAGGCGTATGCGGTTATACAGGAGAATAAAAGGCCACTAGAGGTTAAGTTTATCTCATAATTTCATAACTAATGACTTTTTATCAGAGAGATAAAATATTTATGAATAGCTGTACTTTGGGTCAGTTCAGGATGAAAAGTAGCTCCCAAATGCATTCCTTGCTTTACCAGCACAGCTTCTCCTTGATAAGTCGATAAAACCTCAACCTCCTTACCATACTGATGAATGCGTGGTGCTCTAATAAAGGCTGCAGCCACATCCTCAGCTTGAGAAGAACTCAAGTTAGCTTTTAGATTGGCAATGAAGGACTCATACTGACGGCCAAAGGCATTGCGCTCTACAGAAACATTCATAATGCCTAAGGGTTGCATAGGGTCGGCAATTATTTCTTGGGACATCAAGATAAGCCCTGCACATGTACCAAAAAGAGGCCTTAGCTGAGCAAATTGCTTTAAAGGATAAGACATTTGAATGAAATCAATTTGACGTTTTATAGTGGTAGATTCTCCTCCTGGAATAATCAACCCATGGCACCTACTTAAATCCTCAGGCTTGCGCACCGCGACAGCTTTCACATTTAAAGAATGCACCATATCTATATGCTTAGAAAAAGCACCTTGTAGCGCCAAAACACCAATAGTGGTCATTTACCATCCTCTTTGGGCCAACAAATCTTCTTTTCTTATCTGTTGAATATCCAGTCCTTTCATAGCACTTAGCAGGCCCATAGAAATTTTTGCTAACATCTCGGGGTCATTGTAGTAAGTAGCCGCGCCTACAATTGCTTTTGCTCTTTGAGAAGGATCCTCTGATTTAAAAATACCCGAACCTACGAATACACTCTCAGCCCCCAACTGCATCATTAGGGCCGCATCAGCTGGATTAGCTATCCCACCGGCAGCAAAATTAGGAACTGGCAGTTTACCTTTTTCAGCCACTTGTTTAACGAGATGGTAAGGGGCTCCCAAGCGTTTAGCTTCAGCCATCAGCTCGCTATTATCCATGGTGGTCAGTACGCGCATCTCCCGGTTAAGGGTGCGCAAATGGCGAACAGCCTCAACAATATTTCCTGTGCCAGCTTCACCTTTAGTACGTATCATAGCGGCGCCTTCTCCTATGCGGCGAAGAGCTTCTCCTAAATGACGGCAGCCGCAGACAAAAGGGATCCGAAACGCATGTTTATCAATATGATTTTCTTCATCAGCAGGCGTTAACACCTCACTTTCATCAATAAAATCCACAAATAGGGCTTCAAGAATTTGAGCTTCTACAAAATGCCCAATGCGGCACTTAGCCATTACGGGAATAGAAACCGCTTCTTGAATTTTATGGATAAGCTCAGGCCCTGACATTCTAGCTACACCACCTTGCGCCCGGATATCTGCTGGAATACGCTCTAAGGCCATCACAGCAACCGCCCCTGCATCCTCTGCAATTTTTGCTTGCTCTGGCGTGGTAACGTCCATAATGACGCCCCCTTTTAACATTTCTGCCAGCCCTACTTTGACTGCAAAAGAACCAGTTTCCGGATGAGCATTGCCATTTTTCAACATACAAGTGAACTCCATAGTAAAATTTCGAGTGACTTTTGAGAAGCTTTAAGCCAGATTTTATCTGTTTGCCTGCATTTAAGCAAATAAGGAAATAGACTTTTCAATAGATCTTTAGTATTCTTCAAAAAAAAAGAGGAATCGTTAAAGCTATTGAAATTTAAATGGCACCCTTTCTATCTCCTTTTAATTTTATAGTTCGCTAAAAGGATTGGCGGCCTGGCCAAAAGTATTTCCTTTCTTACGGCGCTTAATTTCGGAGCGGATAGAAAACAACAAATCTTGGTCAAAATCTTTATTAGCTGCCCACAAAAGAAACTGAAGCGGCACTTCGGTAATAGGCCTTCCTTTATGTTTACCTAAGGGCATAATCTTCATTGAAACAGGGCGAGAGAGAAGATCGAAAACTTGCTCAACCGTTTTATAAGGTTTCACCAAGTATTTAAATACATCCATATTTACAACCACATCATTCATGGCACGATGAGCGCCTTCTTCTTGAATATTAAAATGTTTACGCAGCTGTTCAAGGGAATTAATGGGACTCTCACCATAGTGACGTGCTAAACGCAGAGTATCAATATAGCGATTGTGTTGGATATGGCAAGGAATGTTAGCCCGAGCTGCAGAAGCAGCAATGACTTCCATATCAAACTTAATTCCATGTCCTACTAAAATATCATTACTAACGAATTTGAGAAACTCCGGAAGGTACTCATTAATTTTAGGCTTTCCTTGCACCATCTGCGGCACAATATGATGAATAGCAATCGATGTTTCAGGAATTTCACATTCAGGGTCAATTAAGGATTCACATTGCGCTAAAACTTGCTCTACCGTAAATCGTACAGCCGCTACTTCAATAATACGATCCCTTTGTGGATCTAATCCAGTAGTTTCACAATCTAAGCAAACAAATGTTTGCGTATGTAATGGCTTCATGCTAGTTCATCCTCTATTGCTTCTGTCAGCATTTTTTGTAATTCTTTACGGCCCACATTTTTAGTTGCTGAATAAAAAAGATGGTGGATATTATCGATGCCAAAAGCTTTTAAAATTTTATCTGCATTAGCTTTTTTTTCATTGGTTGAGATTTTATCTACTTTAGTAAAAACAAGGATCATAGCTTTTTGATAATGAATTACCCATTCCAAGAAGCGCCGATCATCCTCATTAGGCATGCGACGAATGTCAAAAAGAAAAAGAATTAATTTAAGTGGTTCTCTTTCCTTTAGATAGCGCTCTACCATCGGCCCCCATAATTTTCTAGTGGAAAGAGGGACTTGAGCATATCCATAACCGGGTAAATCCACAAATACTAATTTTTCATCGATTACAAAGAAATTCAGCGCTTGAGTTTTACCCGGTACAGAGGAAGTTTTTACTAAACCTTTGCTACCAAATAGATGGTTAAGCAAGCTAGATTTACCTACGTTAGAGCGCCCAGCCACCGCTACTTCAGGAAGTAAATTTCCTCCATCATCTTTAAGGATGGGATAATCTTTAGGTCCCATAGCTGTTTTTATAAAACGTGCCTTAGCAAATGCATAAGCATTCATGAATCTATCCTTATGATACGCGTACTTTCGCTCTCATGCAACAATGTAATTTTAAGACAAGAAGGAGGTAACAAAGGGGCTATCTTCTCTGACCACTCAATGCAGCATATTCCCCCCGCAAAAAGCATATCCTCAAATCCCATGCTCAAAAATTCATCTGCATCGCGCAAGCGATAAAGATCGAAATGATAAACAGTACGATGGCCTTTATAGATATTTAGATAGACAAAAGTGGGACTGTTAACTTGCTGAGGGGTTATGCCAGCGGCTCCTGCTGCCAATCCTTTAACAAAAGTGGTTTTGCCAGCTCCTAATTCTCCAAATAAACAAACAATACTGCCATTAGGCAGCTGGCTACCTAAGTCATACCCTTGATTTATAGTTTGTTCTACGGTATGACAAGTATGAAGATTCATTCCTATTCAAGCCACTGAGCTACAGAAGAGGAAAATTCTTCAAATTCAGCCAAAGCTTCTACAAAACTTGCAATTTTATCTTCCACAAGCTGACTCTGAATAAATTCTAAAAAATGCTCTTCTAATTGAAAGCGATTTTGATTTTGCACTTCCATTAAAGATAAACGTTTGAGATAATGTTGTTTAAAATCTTTGATCACAGCTTCTTTTGTATTAAACAATTTACCACTTAAGACTGACGAATAAACGACTTTAGTAATGGGTTCTTTAGGCTTAAATTTAGCAGCATAGCTTTTAATTACCTCGGGATCATCGGAAATAAAGAAACGTTTTACCCGCAAGCCGTTAACTCTTTCCGTATTTTCTGGGCATTTAGAGACCCAATCATAAATAGCATCTTGTGGATTAGGATGAGTATTATCTCCAAATACTTTTCCGGTAAAAGGACAGATGTAAATCTTTTTAGTTTGCTCATTTACACTCAAATTACTAAAACCTATCTTGATTTCAGTTTCGTGCCACAATTGGTGTTGTTGTTCAACATACTTGACGGCATCCTCTGCACTTTGGTAGATTATCTTGTCTTTTGGAAATAGGACAGGGCGTAGGTTAAATTTTTTTTCTACGTAAAAGAGATATGTAGTCACTAGCTCAGCAGATTGATTCTCTTTTAAAAACTGTTCTAGTTCGCTTTTTATCTCTTCTGTTATAACAGTTTGAGCCATCCGGAACCTCTGTAAAGGGAATAATTAAGTATAAATATTTTAATTTATTGCTGGGCTAAGGATAGCTATTAGAGTATTATTAATCAACTCATTTTGAAAAACACCGGGAGGACTAGATGGTGCAAATAAAGGAAGTAAAAATTGATGGATATAAAAAGGTAATCGAGGCTACTGATCCTGGCGCTCACTTACACTGTATGATTGCTATCCATGATACCTCTCTTGGTCCTTCATTAGGAGGTACACGTATTTATCCTTACGCTTCTTCGCAAGAGGCTTTAAAAGATGTTTTATTACTTGCTAAAGCCATGACAAGGAAATCTGCTGTAGCCGAACTTGGCACGGGCGGAGGCAAAAGTGTCATCCTCGCAGATCCTTATCAGCAAAAAACAGAAAAACTTCTATTAGCTTTTGCAGAAGTGGTGCATTCCCTTCAAGGAGATTATATAGCCGCCGAAGATGTAGGCTCAGATACAAAAGACATGGCCATTATCCGTCAAAAAACCCCTTACGTTGCCGCCTTACCTACCCATACTAGCAGCGGCGATCCCAGCCCCTTCACCGCCTGGGGAGTCTATCGAGGTATCCAAGCTGTAGCTCAAAAACTATGGGGAACACCTTCCGTAGCTAATAAAAAAATCCTTGTTCAAGGATTAGGACAAGTCGGTAGCAAGCTTGCCAATATTTTATTTTGGGAAGGTGCTCAGTTGATTCTTTGCGAAGCCAACGAAGCCCGCCTTGAAGGGCATGCTGCTCCTATGGGAGCAAAAACCGTAGGACTCTATGACTATATTCATACAGAATGCGACATTTTCGCACCTTGCGCCATGGGAGGAGTAATTACTGAAGAAATCGTTCCTCATTTAAAATGTAAGGCTATCGCCGGCGCAGCAAACAATCAATTAGCCTCGCCACTAGTAGGAGAAATGCTTTTGGAAAAAAGAATTTTATATGCGCCTGATTATGTGATTAATGCGGGAGGCTTGATTAATGCTACAGCAGAATTTAATGCAGGAGGCTACAATGCTACTGCAGCACGCGATAAGGTCAATCATATTTACTACCTTCTTCTTAAGCTTTTTGATAAAGCTGAAAAAGAACATAAACCTACGGCGTTGGTTGCGGACGAAATTGCTCAGTACAATCTAACAAATTTAATCGGTCAAAGAAAAAAACCTATCGACTTTAAACATTAACAATAATTAAGTAATTTCATGTCAAAACAAATGCTCATCGACCATCTAAACGAAGAATTTAAAAAGGCGACTATTTCAGCTTTTCCACATTTAGCTAGCACTCCAGATTTATCTATAGAAATTACTCAAAGTACCCAAGATAAATTTGGCCACTATCAATTCAACTCTGCCATGAAGCTCTGTAAAATTCTTCAAAAAAGCCCACGCGAAGTGGCTCAAGGCATTGTGCAAAGTTTAAGTGTTTTGCCTAAAGAAAAAATTCCAGTTATTCATCATGTTGAAATTGCGGGGCCGGGTTTTATCAATATATTTATTCATCCCCTTTACCTATCTAAAAGTATTCAAGAGATCCTCGAAGATCCCACGTTAGGAGTTCCCCTACCTACTCAGCAGCGCATTGTTATTGACTTTTCGAGTCCCAATACCGCTAAGGAAATGCATGTAGGGCATCTGCGTTCTACCATTATCGGCGATTGTATCGCTCGTGTTTTGGAATTTTTAGGACATGAAGTTATACGGCTCAATCATATTGGAGATTGGGGAACTGCTTTTGGTATGCTGATAGCTTACATTAAAGAGACAGCTCCTCATGTATTACAAGCCAATCACCCTACTGACTTGTCCCAGCTGGTCAGCTGGTATAAAGCTTCTAAGCAAAAATTTGATAGCGATTTAGAGTTTAAACAAAGAGCCCAAAAAGAGGTTGTAGCCCTACAAAGTGGGGATACTCTTTCCAGAAGAGCTTGGGAGATGATTTGCCTTATTTCTGAGAAAGCTTATCAAGAGATTTATAATCTTCTCGAAGTAAAAATTCAAACGCGCGGAGAATCTTTTTATAATCCTCTTTTACCAGAAGTAGTTAAAGAGTTAGAAGATCTAGGTTTAGTTGAAATTTCTCAAGGCGCAAAATGCATTTTCTTAGAGGAATTTCGCAATCGTGAAGGCAATGCTATGCCCCTTATGATTCAAAAATCTGATGGAGGCTATAATTATGATACTACCGATATGGCAGCAATCAAACAAAGGATTTTCGAGGAAAAAGCAGACCGCATTATTATTGTGACTGATGCAGGCCAAAGTCTACACTTTCAAATGATTTTCAAAGTAGCCGAAAAAGCTGGATTTTTAAAGAAGAGAAAGATGCAGCTCGATCATGTTCCATTTGGGCTAGTCTTAGGAAGTGATGGAAAAAAATTTCGTACGCGCTCTGGAGACACAGAAAAATTGATTGATCTGCTTCAAGCAGGCATTAAATATGCTAAAGAGATTTTAATTAAGCGAGATCCTACCTTAGAACCACAAGAGGCTGATCATATGGCCCGCATTCTAGGAATCGGCGCCATTAAATACGCCGATTTAGCTTGCCATCGCACTAGCGATTATACATTTAGTTACGAGCGCATGTTGAAATTTGAGGGCAATACTGCCGCCTATTTAATGTATTCTTATGTCAGAATAGCTAGCATTAAACGTAAAGTTAAATTCGAGTTAGAATTAATTAAAAACGTTACTCCCATTCTTTTGGAGCATCCTTCGGAAATAGCTTTAGCATTACATTTAAGACAGTTTGGAGAAACAATCCATGCAGTTTCGCGTGATCTTTTACCCCACCGCTTAACAGATTACCTCTATACCCTAGCAGAAAAGTTTAATGCCTTTTTCCGTGATTGCCGTGTGGAAGGAGTACCTGAGCAAAATTCACGATTACTTTTATGTGAAACAACAGCACGCATTTTGAAAAAAGGCTTAAATTTATTAGGTGTCCAAACAGTAGAAAAAATGTGATCTTCTTTAAAAATTAACAGGCAAGGTTTACTATTCATAAAGAATAAGGAAATATGCTGGCAGTATGGCGAAAAAAGGGGAGGATTTTTAAAGTTTCTTCTTATCCTCCAATTTTTTTCTTTCTTTTAAAACTACTCTTTAGCTTTACTACCTCTGTTGCACGGCTAAACTTAAAAAAATTTATAAATAGACTAACCTATTGACTAATGGGGCGCAGCTTTGACCATAAGGTAAAAAGCTATATAGGCTGACATCCCTAGAGAGTTCTATTAAATCAGGTAATTATTGATTTAAGGGCTAAAAAAGAGGAGTTTTACTGGATTCTCCGGGTACTTCTTGCACATATTTAGGGACCGCATAACCTGATAAATTAGCAGTCAGATAACGGATAAATTCACAACCTTGTTCTTGCTCTACCTCAAAATGGGCAGTGCCTTTTACCCGATCTAGCTGATGCATATAGTAAGGTAAAATCCCGTGATCTACCAATTTTTCGCAGAGGAGTTTTTGAGTTTCCTTATCATCGTTAACGCCTTTTAAAAGCACGCATTGATTAAGAACAGGAATGCCTAAACATTGCACATTTTTAAGCTTTAAAAGAACTTCCTCATCTAGCTCGCGGGGATGATTGACATGGACTACAAACCAAATTTGTACACGACGGACTCTTAAGATATCTAAAAATTCTTTATCAATCCTTTCCGGAATTCCGATAGGAAAACGGGTATGAAAGCGAACACGGCGTAGATGAGAAATCGAATCTAGTTGATCTAAAAGATTGCTTAATGTTCTATTTTCCAACGATAAAGGATCTCCTCCACTTAAGATAATTTCCCTAAGAGATAAGTCTTCTCGAATAAGCTCCAATTCGTTAGCAAAGCTAGTTTTTTTGCTATCGTACTCAAAATTTTGACGGAAGCAATATCTACAATGCATCGCACAAGCACTTGTGCAAACTAAAAGAGCCCGGCCTTTATATTTTTGCAAAAGTTTAGTTTCCTTTCGAAATAATCGATCCTGGACGGGGTCTATTTGAAAGCCTGTAGCTTCCAGCTTTTCATCTAAGGCAGGAAGAAATTGCTTAAGAATAGGATCATCTAAACTCTCTTTAGTAATTTTTTGAGCAAGGCGAAGGGGTAAGTTTAATTTAAATGAAGGATTTTTTAATATTCGCTCACCTTGTTCAGGAGAGAGCTTTAAAAAGTCTGCTAATTGTTTCCAATTTGTGAAATTGCTGCGTTGTATTTGACGCCATAAAGCTGGAGAAGTCTGCATTTTACCTAATAAAAAAATTAGTCACCTTAAAACTAACAGTTTGTAAATATTTTTTGCAAGCCACCCTAACAAATGTTTTTTTTCTTACAATATTAATAATATATTGACAAATTTTTTATATAAAACAAGAAAAGAAAGCAGGGAAATTGCATGAAGATTTTATTTACCATTCAGCATTTCCATCATGTAGTCTCGATTCCACCCGGCTTTTGCTCTCTTACCCTTGATTCCTGCTTTTGTTTTTGTATCAGCTTTTAATAAATTCATTGTACATCTTTTCAAAACAGATAGATTTTCGGGACCGTGATCTTTACGAACTTTGCTTTTATCTTCTCCATAAGAAACATC
>NZ_JSDQ01000003.1:0-6569 GCF_000813665.1 Neochlamydia sp. EPS4
TTTGGCTATCTCTTTTTGACATCCAGCTGCATCTATGGTAACGGTAGCTCCTTTGATATCAAGCATATTCAATAACAAGGGAATGGCAGTTATTTCGTTTGATTTTGTGTCCGTAGCAAGCTGGCCAAGTATTAGCTTATTCTCTGCTGCAAAGGCACTAACCATGTGAATAGCTTTTCCTTCACGAGCTGCATCATACGAGCCTCTTAATGTTTTGCCATCTATAGCAATCACTCCTTTAATGGCTCCAGCAATATTTTGGGTCCATTGTACAAAACATCTTTCAAAATTCGAGGCAGATACATAGCGGAAAAATCTTCCTAAAGTATCATGCGATGGCACGCCTGCTAAGCAAATTCCATGCTCTTGTAGCCAGGGTAAATTGCAAGATGCCCATAAATGGATTGTTGCCCAATCATCTGCACCGCATAAAACTGCCAAAATGCTAATTGTAACAATATCAAACAAACTATAGATTTGGTTTCTTTGCTTCCTTGGATCTTCCAGATCCTTAAATACAGCAAAAACACTATTGGGTTTATGAGTATTCATTCATTCCTCCTTTTTAAGGAAAAGAATGATAATTATACCCCTTGCTTTGTCAACTTAAATCTTCATGCAATTTCCCTGGAAAAGAAAGGGATCTATTCATTATTAAGGAAAAATTTTCATTAAATTAGCTTATATCTATCGACTAAGCTATCTTTCTTTAAAAATTTAGATAGTCTGTAAAACAGGTAATTTTTTCTTTTTTAATTCTTTGATAGGTTTGGCTAAAACAGCTACCTCCTCCCCTTTTGACACGGGTTGTAAAGTTTTTTCCTTTTCCGTCGTACGCGTCACATCTACCCCTAAAGAACCAAGCTTTTGAAAAAGCTCTCCATAGCCTCTGTCTAAGAAATGCAATCCCGAAATTACACTAGTTCCTTTAGCTAAGATTGCAGCCATTACATAAGCAAAACCTGCTCTTAAATCAGGAACAGAAATATCCTTAGCAACAAGAGGAGTATTACCTTTAACTATAATACTATGGCAAAAACTTTGGGAAGCAAAGCGGCATTCTTTACCACCCAAACATTGCCTAAAAAGCGTAATATCAGCTCCCATTTCCTTCAACACCTCCGTATAGCCAAAACGATTTTCATACACAGTTTCATGCACCACTGATGATCCTGTCGCCTGTGTAAGCAAAACAACGAAAGGCTGCTGCCAATCTGTCATGAAGCCGGGATGCACGTCTGTCTCTAGGTGGAGTCCGCCTTGAAGGGGTCCGTCATAGTAAAATTCAATTCCATTACTCTTAATTTCAAAGCCTCCTCCTACCTCTCTAAGCTTATTTAAAAGAGTAATCATATTTTGATGCTGAGCGCCTTCCACAAAAACACGTCCTTTGGAACTTATAGCTGCTATTCCCCAAGAAGCTGCTTCAATACGATCAGGGATCACGGTATGTTCCACTTCATAAAATCGTCGTGTGCCTTGGATATGTATCGTACGATCTACATCTAATGTAATAATGGCACCGAGTTTTTGCAAAAAAAGAATTAATTCCACAATTTCTGGTTCAATGGCTGCATTTTTTATAGTGGTTAAGCCCCGAGCTGTGACGGCTGCTAAGATGGTATTTTCTGTAGCTCCTACCGACGGAAAAGGCAAATGTACTAGCGTACCTTTCAGGCCATTGTGAGCATGAGCAAAATAAGCTCCTTCGCGCTTCATTCCTCTATATTCAATAACAGCTCCTAATTTCTCTAGAGCAGCAATATGAAAATCTACCAAGCGCATTCCAATATTACATCCCCCAACCGTTGGAACAATAATATCTTCTTCAGTACGTCCCAATAGCGCTCCAATCATCAAAATAGGAATTCGATTGGCTCCAGAGAACCTTTGAGGGATATAAGAAGTTTTAAGTTCTTTAGTAATCACTTCCATGACCCCATTCGCCCGGTCCCACTGCACATCCATGCCTATTTCTTTACATAAATCTACTGTAACAGCCACATCCCCAATGTTAGGAACATTATAAAAGCGACATTTTTTATCTGAGAGAAGAGAGGCTACCAGCAGTTTAGTCATCGCATTTTTTGCACCTGCTGCTTTTACATGACCTTTTAAAGGGGTTCCGCCCTTAATTTTCAATATTTCCATGTTTTTAATGCAACCATACGTAAAAATTAATTTATTGTTAAATGCTCGAAAAAAAGCTCGATTATTCGTAGTTTTTTTGATTATCTTATTAACAAAAAAAACTTTTAAATACAATAAGAATCTGAATTAAAGTTAATTTTTTTGGATAAATAAAATAAAGCACCTATTTTTACACTTTATTTTGTCGAATTTTGTAATAATTTATCACTTCTTCAATCAACGAGTCTGAAAATAAAAGGGATAAATGGCCTACATTTGAAAGTGTTAATCGCTTGGTATAAGTAGTGTCATTAAATAAAGCACTGGAAAGAGGAACTAATAAATCTGTTTTACTAGCTATATGGAAAAAATGAGTTGTAGAGGGCAAATTTAAAATTCTCTTACTAAGGTTGGCTAAAAAAGCGCTTTGCGGATGCATTTCTTTCACAGCCTTCCCTATCCCCCAAGCCGCCAAGAAAGCTCCTTTTAATGGAGAGCCTAATGTAATAATATCTGTTACTAGCAAATTACATTCAGCCAATTTAGAAGCAGCGACACAGGCTACTATCCCCCCCATTGAATGGCCTATAAGTGTAATATCATTTCTGCCTGTCACTTTTTGAATTTCTAGCACTTTATTTCGAACTTTTTCGGCATGAGTTTCAATAGAGTCGAAGGGCTTTCCTAGATGCACCGTAAAAACAGGCCCTAATTTTTCATTAGAAAAGCGGTAACGATAATATGCCCATGAGCCACTATTACTATAAAGTCCATGGATAAGTAAAATAGGTTGTTGCCCATTTCCTTTTTGAGGATCTCGTTTTTCTAAATTTACAAATCGTAAAAAATTTAAAGCCATTAAAGAAAAAAATTCACAAACAATAGAATAAATATAATTGGCCAAAGAAACTAAAGATTGAGGAAGCCTAGAAGCCATCGAATTTAACATATTTCCACTAAGAAAAACTCCTAAAGCGCTGACCGAAAGTATAAATGTATACTTAGAAAGCATAGAAAATGAAGTTCTAGAAAATAAATTTATTACTCCTGCCAAAGTAGCCAGGCTACATAAACTAGCTAAAGCTACAAGGGCTAAATGCTTGATTTTCCAATAAAACCCTGCTTTTTCACTTTTTTGGTTCCCTTCATTGATAAAGGGGTGTTTAAGCTGGAATCGGTGGGGACGGTGAAGATTTAGAGATGCCATTTTATGATCCTTCTTTAAGAGTAGTCATTTTACTAAAAAATATTTTTATTTTGAACTTTTTATTTTTAATAAATCTATATTAGCTTTAAATACTTATCTTTAATCCTATTACCTAATAAGTAGAGACATAATTTTTTCAGAGAGCTTATAGAATGTTAACTGTAGCCTTACTTACTGCTTTTTCTATTTCTAAACATTCATCTGCCTTTTCTTACTTGATCTTTTGTAAATAGCAACCAGCCAAGAGCTCAACTTACCTTTCTAATTTAAGAAAAAGCAAAAAAATGTTTCATTCAAATTCTCAGATTTCTAAAATAACGCCACATCTATTAACGATTAAGAGGTAGAAATGATAGTAAGAACAGGTATAGGTCAAGATAGCCATCGTTTTTTACCGGTTGAAACCTCAAAACCCTGTATTATTGCGGGGCTAATCTTTGAACATACCCCTGGATTTAATGCTAATTCTGATGGTGATATTGTTTTTCATGCCATTTGTAATGCTATAAGCTCGCTCTCAGGAGTCTTAATTTTAGGAAATATTGCCGATGAGCTTTGCTTAAAAGATGGAATTACCGATAGTGAAGTTTACCTTCTTGAAGCTATAAAGACATTAGGGGCCCAGAAAGTTACGCATGTGTCTATCACCCTAGAAGGTAAGAAGCCTAAATTTAAAGATCGCATTCAAGCGATGAGGGAAAACATTGCACGCGTAATGCAAATCGAGGTGTCCCAAGTAGGAATAACAGCAACTTCAGGCGAAGGCTTGACAGACTTCGGTTGTGGCGAAGGGGTCCAATGCTTTGCAATAGTGACCACCTGTCAGCCTACACCTTTATCTCCGTGAGTGCCTTCCTTCTACTTTCAAATAAGCTAAGGCTTAAATCTACTTCTTAAGCCTCTTTAAAGATCTGTAGAGGGCAGTTTATAAGAATGTTAATAAATATCCCGAAGATAACGTTTTTCGTTACGCAAATGCTTAACGAGTGCTTTTGCTTCCGCTTCGCTTTTCTTACCATGAACTTGAATAATTTCATGCAAGGCAGATTCTACATCTTTTGCCATACGCGCAGCATCTCCACAAACATAAATGTAAGCACCTTCATTAATCCAGCGATAAAGGTCAGCGCCTTGCATTAGCATACGGTGTTGGACATAAATTTTTTCCTGCTGATCACGTGAAAAAGCGACATCTAAGCGGAGCTTACCTTGCCGCTCTAAGCTTGTCCAATAATCTGCATAATAAAAATCAGTCGCGCGATTGCACTCCCCAAAGAAAAGCCAGTTTTTACCTTGGGCCTCCTTCGCCATCCTTTCTTGCATGAATGCACGGAAGGGGGCTACGCCAGTGCCAGGGCCAATCATAATAATAGGCGTATCAGAGTGAGAAGGAAGTGTAAAACCATGATGAGGTTGAATATAGATGGGTACAACAGGCTGGTGAAGAGGGACTGTTTCGCATAAATAATGCGTGCACACCCCTACCCGCTGATATCCATTGGTATGATATTTTAATACCCCTACAGTAAGATGCACTTCTTCTCCTACTGCCGACATTGAAGAAGAAATAGAATATAGACGAGGTAGCAAGGGCATAAGCATATTGCATAGCTCTTGCAAAGAAAAAACTACTTCGTGGTTCTCTTCTAAGATATCCCACAGCTCATGGGACTGTAAGTAAGCTTTAAACTTTTCTTGAGCGCCTTCTGCCAGAACAGCTTCTAACGTTTCTCTTTTTTTCTGATTAGGTTGCCCTTGAGCAATTATTGACAAAAACTTTTTGCTTAAGTCGGTCACATTAGCTTTTGTGGTTAAAAAATCGCGCAGTGACATACTCTTTCCTGTATGCTTGCTAATTATCAATTCCGAACCTTGGGCACGCATAGCAAGAAGTGTTTTATTAACTATATCTTGAGGATTGATAGGAAAAATACCTAGGCTATCGCCCACTTTATAGGTCAAGCCTGATCCTTTAATATCTAAAACCACATGTTGAGTATTTTTTATAGATTCTTCTCGAGTTAAATTATAACGTTCTTTGATTGTGGCCAGAAAAGGATGATGTCGATTGTAGATTAAGGATTCCATAAAACTAGTATTTAGAAGTTAAAATCAACAAAGGGTAACATAATTCTTTTTGGCTTTCAGCAAAATTCTAACTTATTTAAAAATGAGTTACCTCTCATAATCTGCTTGAAAATTAACAATTCTTCACCTATTATTTTCAATATAATAAGAAAATATAACTGGTTTTTATGAGTTTAATTAATTGTGATTATAAAATCTTTACAAACAATCAATCGGTTGATAAGAATATCACTTTTTTACCCACAAGAACAAAAGACACGACTACTTTTTTTTGGGGCATTGCTGAGCCTCTTCACCCACCTGCTGCTCAACTTTCGTCTCAGGCTTCTTCCCATCCAAGCCAAAATGCAGGCAATGAGCCTACTCCCCTGCCTCCATTATTACCGTTGAAGCCTCCTGAAGACATCCTAAAGCAAGGAGAAGAAATAAAAAGCAGGAAACTACTCTCTAATGGCATCAAATATATAGGACCTTTAAAAGCAGGTCTTCCCGAAGGAATCGGTAAGCTTACCTACGAAATGATAAACGAAAAAACTCAAACTCTCTTCTTTACCACCTACTCCGGCGAATTTCGTGGGGGAAGATTAAATGGTCGAGGATTGATTGTTTACAGTAATGGAGATAAACTAACAGGAAATTTTCAGCATAACTTATTAGTGGGACTAGGAAAGCTGGTCAGACAAGATGGAAAAACATTTTCTATTCTTCAAAATCCTGATCACTGTGGTGGCTTCGGTTGTTTAGACAGTTTTTTGCAAAATTAAGTAAGAAACTTTACCTTTTTAAGGTTTGTTCGATACAACATTAATCATCTTCTTCCACAATTTAATTCAAATTTTACGTAGCTTGGAGTTTCAATGACCATGTTGGTTTTGCTCCTATTATTTTATCTTACTTTTTTCATTTTCACCTAATAAATTATTATACCATATGCCTCCGATGGGGTCTTGTATTCTAAAGACTGATGTGGACGGTTTTTATTATAAAACTCAAAATATCTGGTAAGTCCTTGATAAACCTCAAGTCCGTTTTGATAATCTTTCAGATATACATCTTCATACTTGACTGACCTCCACAAACGCTCTACAAATATATTATCTGTTGCTCTTCCTTTTCCATCCATGCTAAAAGCAATATTTTTTCC
>NZ_JSDQ01000004.1:0-9783 GCF_000813665.1 Neochlamydia sp. EPS4
CCGAATATTCTGTAGAAAGCTCATTAATGGTTTTGAACCCTTTAAATGCTTCTAATGCAACTTTTGCTTTGAACTCCGACGAGTGTCTTTTTCTTTTTGTGGACATAACTTTTCCTCTTTAATATTAAGTTCTTATTTTAAACTGAGGGAAAGTTTTTTACTTAAATTTTGTCCAAAAAAGCGGAGCCACTATACACAGCTATTTGATAATAGAGCCCCTTTATCTAAATAAAGGCTGCTTCTCTCTTAAATAAGATATTTTCCATTTACGGAAATAAGCTTATTTTAATACGATGTCTGTTCATTAAGCGGCCATGGCGGAATTGGTAGACGCGCTAGATTCAGGTTCTAGTAGGGGTAACCCTGTGGATGTTCGAGTCATCTTGGCCGCAATCCTTTAGCTAAATTTTTATGTATGAGTGAGGATGCATTACCCTTTATCTCCCCAAGTAGCTATTGTCGCTAATGGCGAAATTTCCTCTTATTCTCAGACCAAGCACCTTCTTTCTTCTTTTTCAAAGATCATAGCCGTAGATGGGGGCTTAAAACATTGCCAGAAAATGGGAGTCACTCCTTGCCTTCTTATCGGAGATTTAGACTCTTTAGAAAAAGAAGTTCTTGAACAATATGCAGATCTTCCCCTTTTAAAATATCCTGAAGATAAAAATGAAAGTGATTTAGAATTAGCCATCCATAAGCTTTTAATGGAAAAAGTAGGATCTATTGCTCTATTTGGCGTATTAGGAAAGCGCAGTGATCATCTTCTTTATACCTTGTACCTTCTGTCTCGCCACCCTTCTCAGCTTATGATAGAATCGGAAAAGGAGACTATTTTTTGTTTACAAGGACACAACCGGATCAAGACGTTTATCGGGCAAACGATCTCTTTAATTCCTTTATCTCCTGTGTATGGCATCCGAACTCAAGGCCTTAAATGGGAGTTGCAAAATGCTGATTTTGACAAAAAATTTATGAGTTTATCAAATGTATGTAATAGCAACGCTGTGGAAATTAATGTACTTTCTGGTGATTTAATATGCTTTCTTCATAAAAACTCCTAATTTATTTAGAGAAATTAGATTTTTCTTCCTGCATCTAGTCTGTTTTAGAAAAGTTTATGCACCAAGATAGCTATAAATTAAATGGTGCTTGAAAACATTCATGGTATCGATTAATTTAGTTGATTGATTTCCCTTACAACCCCCATCTTGATAAATTTAGATGTAATAAAAGGCAGTGATTAGGATTTTTGCATGGTTTCATACAACAGAAAAAATATTCGCAACTTTTCTATTATTGCTCATATTGACCATGGAAAGTCAACGATTGCTGATAGATTAATAGAACTTACCCATACAGTCTCCAAGCGAGAGATGCAAGAGCAGCTACTGGATGATATGGATCTTGAAAGAGAACGGGGCATTACTATTAAAGCCCACCCTGTGACCATGAATTATCAAGCCGAAAATGGACAAATTTATCAAATTAACTTAATCGATACGCCAGGACATGTTGACTTTACCTACGAGGTCTCGCGATCTTTAGCCGCTTGCGAAGGAGCCCTGCTAGTGGTAGATGCAGCTCAAGGTGTCCAAGCTCAAACTCTTGCAAATGTTCATTTAGCGATTGAACGTGACTTGGAAATCGTGCCTGTGCTTAATAAAATTGATCTTCCCAGTGCGGATATAGAAGGTGTAAAGCAACAGATTGAAGATGTAATTGGGCTAGATGCTTCTCATGCTATCTGCTGCTCAGCCAAATCAGGAATAGGGATTGAGACCATCTTAGAACGTATCATTAACGATGTTCCTGCTCCTAAAGAACCTGTCGATGATCTACTCCGTGCCCTGGTTTTTGACTCCCATTACGACAATTATCGAGGAGTTATGGTTTACATTCGTGTGATTAGTGGAGAAATTCGCAAAGGCTCTGCAATACGCATGATGGCTACTCATAAAGCCTGTGAAGTGTTAGAAGTAGGAAAATTTACCCCCTCTGAAAAACCTGTGGAAACTTTAAGGTCAGGGGAAGTGGGATATATGATCGCCAACATAAAAAAAACTTCCGATGTTAAAATTGGGGACACCATTACTTTGCAAAAACATCCAGCTCCCGATGCTCTGCCAGGCTTTAAGAATATCAGCCCCGTAGTATTTGCAGGCATATATCCTATTGATTCCACAGATTTTGAAGCTTTACGCGATGCTTTAGAAAAACTTCAACTTAACGATTCTTCTCTGCATATCGAACAAGAAAGCAGTATGGCTTTAGGCTTTGGATTCCGTTGTGGCTTTCTAGGACTTTTGCATTTGGAAATTATATTTGAACGCATTCAGCGTGAATTTGACTTAGATGTTATTTCTACAGCTCCTAGTGTTATTTACAAGTTCCATTTAAATGATACTTCCATTAAAGAAATCGATAATCCTGCTCACTATCCAGACCCTACTCACATCGATTATGTAGAAGAGCCTTGGGTAAAATGCCACATTATGATTCCTGCGGAATATCTAGGCGCGATCATGAATTTGGGGATGGATAAAAGAGGAAATTGTATTAAAACAGAAACTATGGATGCACGGCGGCTTCTAATTACCTATCGCTTTCCGCTTAATGAAATTATTACCGATTTCAATGATAAGCTTAAATCAATCACTAAAGGATATGGATCTTTTGACTATGAATTTGATGGTTATGAGAAAAGCGATATCATTAAATTAGAAATTCGTGTTAACGAAGAGCCAGTAGATGCATTTTCATGCTTAGTGCATCGCTCTAAAGCAGAATCTAAAGGGAAAGCCATTTGCTCTAAACTCGTTGAAGTAATCCCCATGCAGCTTTTCAAAGTACCTATTCAAGCCGCTATTGGAGGGAAAATTGTTGCGCGAGAGACTATCCGCGCCCTCACCAAAAATGTGACAGCTAAGTGCTATGGAGGCGACATCACACGCAAGCGCAAGCTGTGGGAGAAGCAAAAAAAGGGTAAAAAACGTATGAAAGAAATTGGTAAAGTCAATATCCCGCAAAGTGCTTTTATGGAAGTTTTAAAAGCAGGAGATTAATCGATCATTAAAAAAGAGTTAATATGCCACAAGTGATTTTGATTGGTGCACAATGGGGGGATGAAGATAAAAGTAAAATTATTGATATACTTACAGCTCAGGCCAAGCATGTTATTCGCTCTCAAGGCGGCAATAACGCAGGCCATACAGCTGTCCTTGATAAACAAGAATACAAATTCCATTTAATCTCCTCAGCTATTCTCCATTCTCACACGCATTGCTATATAGGTGCTGGCACCGTCATCGATCCTGAAGTACTCATTCAAGAGATGGAAGATTTAGAAAGTAAAGGTGTCCAAATTAAAGGACGTCTATTAATTTCACCTTCTGCCCATATTATTTTTCCCTACCATCGAATGCTAGATTATCTTCTTGAGCAAAAGAAAGGCGAACGTGCTATAGGCACAACCGGCCGAGGAATTGGGCCTTGTTATGCTGATAAAGCCCAGCGTTTAGGCATTCGTATGGGAGAACTTGTGCGTCCTGATATTTTCGGCAAATTGCTAAAAAGCATTCTTCAGCTAAAAAATGAAGAGCTTACCAAGCTTTTCGGTGCTGAAAAACTAAATGAGGAAGAAATTTATAAAAAGTATAGCCGCTATGCGGAGCTTTTAAAACCTTTTGTAGCAGAAGTGGAAGAGCTTATTCATCAAGCTATAGATAATAAGGAAAATATTTTGTTCGAGGGAGCTCAAGGGACTTTCCTAGATACTTCTTTAGGAACTTACCCCTATGTCACCTCTTCATCTACAATCGCTGGGGGCATCTGTGCCGGCGCCGGAGTAGGCCCCACCTGCATCGATCATACCTTGGGAGTTGTTAAAGCCTACACTACACGTGTGGGCAATGGACCTTTTCCTACTGAGTTTCAAGAAAATGAAAGTTTTTTGAATCATCCTATCACAAGTGAGTACAGCAATACAGTAGGGCGTAGAAGACGGATTGGATGGTTTGATGCAGTGCTAACACGAACAGCTGTACACATAAATGGCATTGACTCACTAGCAGTGACTCAGCTCAATAGTCTAGATTATTTAGATCCTATTAAAGTTTGCGTAGGCTATCAAATTCATGGAGTACGTATCAATCATATCCCTTACATTAGCGAGGATCTAGATAAGATTGTCCCTATTTATGAAACTATACCAGGCTGGAACGCCTCCACTAGCCAAATTACCAATTATAAGGAATTACCTCAAAATGCACAAAAATACCTGTCAAAAATTGAGCAGCTTTGTAGAGTACCTATTAATATCATCTCTTTAGGGCCTCAACGAGAAAAAACCCTTATTTTAAAAGATTTATTTTCAACAAAGGAAAAGGCAGCTTGCAAGCATGCTTAAATAGAATTTATGAATATTAGCGTGAAAAATAACTATTATACTCTTGAACAAAAGGCCAGCTTAGATCCTAAGCGTATTCCTCATCATGTAGCTTTTATTCCGGATGGCAATCGACGCTGGGCCAAGCGACAACAAATGAGATCCATAGAAGGTCATCAAGAAGGTTCTGATAACCTGATTGAAATTGTAAAAGCAGGAAAAGAACTAGGAATAAAAAATTTTACTTTTTACCTTTTCTCTACAGAAAATTGGAGCCGTCCTCAAGAGGAAATCGATGCCTTGATGTGGCTTTTGCATACTTATTTACTCGAGCAGCAATCTTCTTTTGTGGAAGAAGGGACGCGTTTATGTACTATTGGAAATATTGCTGCTTTACCAGAGTACGTACAAAAAACTATAGAGGAAACCAGACAAGTTACTGCCCACTGTCAAGAAGCGGACCTAATTTTTGCCCTGAATTATGGAAGTCGCGATGAAATCAAACGTGCTGTGCAATCTATCGCGCAAGATATAATCCATAAAAAAATTATTCCCGAGCAAATTTCTGAAGAAATTATCTCTCAATATCTTGATACGGCGCCCTGGAGCGATCCAGATTTACTTATCCGCACGAGTGGTGAATTAAGATTGAGTAACTACTTATTATGGCAGCTCTCTTATACTGAAATATTCTCGTCAAACGTATTATGGCCAGATTTTACTCCTTATCATCTTTTAGAAGCATTATTAAACTACCAAAGGCGTGAAAGACGCTTAGGGGGCGCATGAGCAATCTTCAACATCGCCTTCTTTTGGGCAGTATGACCACTCTTTTTGCTATTTTGCTGCTTTGGTTTTCTCCCTACCTATTTTTTCGCCCTATTTTTGCTTTAATCCTTGCTGCTTTCGTTACCCTTGCTGCCGCTGAACTTTTTCACCTAGCCAAAAGCAAAAACTACCAACCCCTTACGAAAATAGGCCTGGCTGGCTGTTTTTTATACACTCTTTCAGTGTATGTGAGTACCCAGTATGGTCAAGCTCAAATTCTCCCCTACATTGTTCTTATATTGATTGTATGGATGTGCTTTTTCTATTTTTTTAAAACAGGCGATAAGCCCTTGCTTAATATCTCCATTACCCTGCTTGCATTAATGTATGTAGCCATTCCTTTAGCATCTTGGCTCAACATTGCCTACTTTTTTCCAGAACACTCTCCTCAAGAAGGGCGCTGGTGGCTGCTCTACTTATTAGCTGTTACAAAAACAACCGATATAGGGGCTTATTTTGTGGGTAGCATTCTTGGCAAGCATAAAATGGCTCCCTACTTAAGTCCCAAAAAAAGCAACGAAGGAGCAGTGGGAGGACTTTGCTGCGGTTTAGGCGCAAGCTTTACTTTTTATTGGATAAGTGCTCACATTCCTTTTCAGATCACTCTTTTTCAATGCCTGACATTAGGAATTTTATTAAGCACACTAGGACAGATAGGGGATCTTGCTGAATCTTTGCTAAAGCGTGATGCTGATATTAAAAATAGCAATCAAATCCCCGGACTGGGTGGTATACTAGATATGCTCGATTCGCTAGTCTTTACTTCTCCTATCGTTTATATTTTTCTTGAAATTCAATCTGCATCTAGCTAAATGCAATAGTACAGGAGGTTTTGCATGATTATTACCATTGATGGTCCCATCGCTACAGGCAAAAGTACGATTGCTAAGACATTAGCACGCGAAATTGGCTACATTTATTTTGATACAGGAGCTATGTATCGTTGCCTAACTTATGGTGTTTTAAAGAAAGATATCAACGTCGATGATCCTGAGCAACTTAATGACTTTCTCCATACCTTTAAATTTGATATCAAAAGTAAACATGGAAAAAAACATTACTATGTAGGAAATGAAGACGTTACCGATGCTATTCGCCTCGATAAAGTTACTTCTCATGTATCTAGCATCTCGGCTATCCCTATGGTACGCGATAAGTTAGTGGCTATGCAAAGGGAACTTGCTATAGGAGTAAATGCGGTCTTTGAGGGAAGAGATATGGGTACGATAGTTTTTCCTAAGGCCGAGATAAAAATATATTTAACAGGACGTCCTGAAGTACGTGCTAAAAGAAGATATGACGAACTCAAAAGAAAGTATACTGAAGAAACAAGAGAGCTTACGATTGAAAAATCCCTTGAAGATCTTAATCGACGAGATCATCTCGATTTAACCCGCGAAATATCCCCTCTTAAACAAGCTCCTGATGCTCTCGTGATTGATACTTCTGATTTAAGCATCCAAGAAATTATTTACAAGATCCTAGAATTTAAAGATTTAAACATTAAATCTTGAGGATCTAAATAACGAGCAAGCAAAATTTAAATACAGTTCTTAAATTAAACACCTACTTTTATTCATGGTTTAAAATAGCTTAATAAAACAAAGGCCAAGCTTAACATTCAAGCAGCAGAGTATAAGAGGAATAAGAAAAATAAGATTTTTTTTGAATAAAGGAGGTTAAAGTTAAGAATAAAGATTTCCTCGGAGTGATTTTCTTTTGCTATATAGCTCCTCTTCTTAAACAGCTCATCAATTTTTTATGGAAAGCAGCTCATTTTTTATTTTTCCCACCTTTTTTCTCCCAAAGATGCCTAAAGTGTTTTTTTGCTTAAAGATTTAGAGAAGCTAGAAAGAGTCCTAATAAGCTTTAAGCAAAAAAGTTTGTTTTTATGTTCATAAGTCCGGCTTATCTTCTTACTTTTTCCTTCTAAATAGACCAAAATAATAGATTGTTTTTAATTTTTTTAAGTTAGACATCAAAGAGCCGTTTTTCTCAAATAAGGCAAAGAATCAATCTCATTCTTTTAGTCAAATCATAATTGCCGCGTCAATTAATTTCCAAAACCTGTGGCTGCTCCTAAATGCTTGTAGGGTCTCCACCCTTTCCTTGAATCTATCTGAAAAAAAGTGCGGGTAGATTATCTGTGAGTGGTTTTTCATTGATAAGGATACGAATTCGTTTGACTTGCTTTTTTAATTTTTTATATTGTCTTTAAAAAATAAAAATGTTGAAAAAGTTATCCCTACCCAAGGAAATAAAATGCATCCTATCTCTTCGGCCTCTATTGAAAGCTTGCCCAATGAATTGCTACTCCCTATCCTAGAGGCTTGCGTAGTTCCTCCCTTATTTAGCGTTTGTAAAAGATGGCATCATCTGCTGGCTACTGAAGTCATGCCCCCTCTTTATAAGCAAATAGGTAAAGTGCATGTTCCTCAAGGAAATGTTAGGGAGCAGGCTCTTATTGTAGATAGGATTTATAAGCTAGAAGAAAAGCTTTCTGAAGCAGCAAAGGTAAATGTGTAATCTTTAGGCAAATCTTTACTTTAGCCAAGTCTTTTTCTCCTTTGGAATTTAAATGGAAAACAGAAGAAAAAAAAGGCTTAACGCTGGCTAATTACTTTTCTTATCTCTTAAATATTAATCGCCTTTTACTTTGGGAAAGACTTCCTGGTGGGGAAGAATACTTGAGCCGAGAAGAAATTAAGCACTTGCCTCTAGAAAAAAAAGGAGAGTTACTTAGAGATTGGATTGAAGAAAATTGTAAAGACTTAACTTCACTAAATTTATCTGGAGCAAGCTTGACTTACTTACCCCCAGAAATAGGCCAATTGTCTCAGCTGCGAAGGTTTTACTTAAGCCAAAACCAGCTCACCAGTCTGCCTGCAGAAATCGGACAAATGTCTCAGCTGCAAACGCTTGAATTAGCGGAAAATCCTTTGAAAGATATCGCCGAAAAAATAAGACAGCGTTTTCAATTGTAGAATGGTTGTAAGTACTTTTTAAATTGGAATAAGCTAAAGTGAAATAAAAAACTGCTAGCCACCTTATCTTTAAACAAGTAATCCGCTTTCCTTTCAGCAACTAAGCAAGCTTAAACTAACCTACGCATTTATAACGACAAGAAGTTTCTCTCTTTTTCTACAGATTGCTATGCTGGGAGAACAACTTTCCTTGACAGGAAGAAGCTAGGCGTATTGTGTTCCATCATGCGATAGAAGAAGTAAAACATTGCACCAAAAAGAGCCCTTTTACTCAAATAAGGCAAAGAATCAATCTCATTCTTTTAGCCAAGCCAAGATTGCCGCTTCACTTAATCGCCAAAACCTGTGGCTGCTCCTGAATGCTTAGAAGGTCTCCCCCCTTCCTTGAATCTATCTGAAATAAAAGCTCTCATAGACCAGCTATGAGTTGTTTTTCATTGATAAGGATATGAATTCAGTTGACTTGATTTTTTAATTTTTATATTGTTCTAAAAAATAAAAATGCTGGAAAGTTATCCCTAACCAAGGAAATAAAATGCACCCTATCTCTTCGGCATCTATTGAAAGCTTGCCCAATGAATTGCTGCTCCCTATCCTAGAGGCTTGTGTAGTTCCTTCCCTATTTAGCGTCTGTAAAAGATGGCATCATCTGCTGGCTTCTGAAGTCATGCCCCGTCTTTACAAGCAAATAGGTAAAATGCATGTTCCTCAAGGAAATGTTAGGGAGCAGGCTCTTATTGTAGATAGGATTTATAAGCTAGAAGAAAAGCTTTCTAAAGCAGCAAAGGTAAATGCAATCTTTAGGCAAATCTTTACTTTAGCCAAGTCTTTTTCTCCTTTGGAATTTAAATGGAAAACAGAAGAAAAAAGAGGCTTAACGCTGGCTAATTACTCTTCTTATCTCTTAAATATTAATCGCCTTTTACTTTGGAAAAAACTTGCTGGTGGGGAAGAATACTTGAGCCGAGAAGAAATTAAGCACTTGCCTCTAGAAAAAAAAGGAGAGTTACTTAGAGATTGGATTGAAGAAAATTGTAAAGACTTAACTTCACTAAATTTATCTGGAGCAAGCTTGACTTACTTACCCCCAGAAATAGGCCAATTGTCTCAGCTGCGAAGGTTTTACTTAAGCCAAAACCAGCTCACCAGTCTGCCTGCAGAAATCGGACAGTTGTCTAATCTGCTACACCTTAACTTAAATCAAAACCAGCTCACCGCTCTGCCTGCAGAAATCGGGCAGCTGTCTAAGCTGCAAGGGCTTGAATTAAATCAAAACCAACTCACCGCTCTGCCTACAGAAATCGGGCAGCTGTCTAAGCTAAAATTCCTTTACTTAAATCAAAACCAGCTCACCGCTCTGCCTGCAGAAATAGGTCAATTGTCTCAGCTGCGAGTGCTTGAATTAAAGCAAAATCAGCTCACCAGCCTTCCCGCAGAAATAGGTCAATTGTCTCAGCTGAAACAGCTTGAATTAAATCAAAACCAGCTCACCAGTCTGCCTACAGAAATCGGGCAATTGCCTCAGTTACAAAGGCTTGATTTAAGCCAAAACCAGCTCACCAGCCTTCCTGCAGAAATAGGTCAATT
>NZ_JSDQ01000005.1:0-2052 GCF_000813665.1 Neochlamydia sp. EPS4
GCCTCAGCTTACCAAGCTTGAATTAGCGGCAAATCCTTTGAAAGATATTCCAGAAAAAATAAGGCAGCGTTTTCAATTGTAGAATGGTTGTAAGTACTTTTTAAATTGAGGGGAGCTGAGCTGACACGACTTTACTTAAGCCAAAGCCAGCTCACCGCTCTGCCTACAGAAATCGGGCAGCTGTCTGATCTGCTTTTCTTCCGGCAACTAAGCAAGTTTAAACTAACCTACACATTTATAACGACAAGAAGGTTCTCTCTTTTTCTGCAGATTGCTATGCTGGAAGAACAACTTTCCTTGACAGGAAGAAACTGGTGTATTGTATTCTATCATTCATAGGAAGAATTAAGGCAAGGCATCAAAAAGAGCCGTTTTCCTCAAACTCATTCTTTTAGCCAAATCAAAATTGCCGCGTCACTTAATCCCCAAAAGCTGTGGTTGCTCCTGAATGCTTAGAAGGTCTACCCCCTTTCCGTGAATCTATCTGAAAAAAAAGCGAGGTAGATTATCTGTGAGTTGTTTTTCATTGATAACGATACGAATTCGTTTGACTTGCTTTTTTAATTTTTTTATATTGTTTTTAAAAATATAAATGCTGAAAAAGTTATCCCTACCATTGGAAATAAAATGCACCCTATCTCTTCGGCATCTATTGAAAGCTTGCCCAATGAATTGCTGCTCCCTATCTTGGAGGCTTGCGCAGTTCCTTCCTTATTTAGCGTCTGTAAAAGATGGCATCATCTGCTGGCTTCTGAAACGATGCCTTCTCTTTATAAAAAAATAGCCCATCTTCATTTCTCCAGGGGGAATGCCACTACCCAGCGAACTCTTATGTTAGCTAAAGTTTATCAGCTCAATCCTGGACTTACCTCTACCGAAAAAGTTTATCAAGTTTTTAAACAAGTTTTTACCTTAGCTAAATCTCTTTCTCCTTTGGAATTTAAATGGAAAACAGAAGAAAAAAGAGGCTTAACTCTGGCTAATTACTCTTCTTATCTCTTAAATATTAATCGCCTTTTACTTTGGAATAAACTTCCTGGTGGGGAAAAATACTTGAGCCGAGAAGAAATTAAGCTCTTGCCTCTAGGAAAAAAAGGAGAGCTTCTTAGAGATTGGATTAAAAAAAATTGTAAAAACATCAAGGTTTTAAATTTATCTAAAGCAGGCTTGACTTACTTACCCCCAGAAACAGGTCAATTGTTTCGGCTGACACGGCTCTACTTAAGCGAAAACCAGCTCACCAGCCTGCCTGTAGAAATGGGGCAGCTGCCTAAGCTACAATGGCTTGATTTAAGCCAAAACCAGCTCGCCAGTCTGCCTGCAGGAATCGGGAGGCTTTCTCGGCTGCGATTGCTTAACTTAAATCAAAACCAGCTCACGAGCCTTCCTGCAGAAATAGGTCAATTGTCTCAGCTGCAAACGCTTGATTTAAGCCAAAACCAGCTCACTAGCCTGCCTGCAGAAATCCGGCAGTTGTCTCAGCTGCAATTGCTTTACTTAGATCAAAACCAGCTCACTAGTCTGCCTGCAGAAATCGGACAGCTGTCTGAGCTGCAAACGCTTTACTTAGGAGAAAACCAGCTCGCCAGTCTTCCTGCAGAAATAGGGCAATTGTCTCGGCTGGAATGGCTTTACTTAAATCAAAACCATCTCACCAGTCTGCCTGCAGAAATAGGTCAATTGCTTCAGCTGCAACATCTTTACTTAAATCAAAACCAGCTCACCAGCCTTCCTGCAGAAATAGGCCAATTGTCTCAGCTGGGATGGCTTTACTTAAGAGAAAACCAGCTCACCAGTCTTCCTGCAGAAATCGGGCGGCTGTCTCAGCTGCAAACGCTTGAATTAGCGGAAAATCCTTTGAAAGTGAAAGATATTCCAGGAATAATAAGGCAGCGTTTTCAATGGTAGAATGGCCGTAAGTACTTTTTAACGGAAGTTCCATTTTTTTTATAAGGTTAAAGTGATTAATTATTTTATTATTAAAGCTTTATGGCTTTTTTATATAAATTTGTAGTCACCAAAATATTACTTAAACTTGTTTTTAGTATTTAC
>NZ_JSDQ01000006.1:0-152293 GCF_000813665.1 Neochlamydia sp. EPS4
TCTTGGCAATAGCCGAGAAGGTCAGCTCGCGTTGTGGCAAGTGATAGCACGCGTATTAGAGCAAGGCTCAAGACTTTCTGCCGTCAGGTTGGCAGAAACATATGCCCTTACTTCTGTAATTGACTTGCAAGAGGGCTTTAACGAAGAAGATCTTTATAAGAATCTTTTGTGGTTATGCCAAAGCCAAGCCTCTATCGAAGATCGATTGTTTACTAAAAGTTTTTGTAAAAAAGCTCCTCACTTATTTTTGTATGATGTGACTAGCTCGTATTTAGAAGGCGAGAAAAACGAGCTTGCCGATTGGGGTTATAACCGAGACAAAAAGATAGGTAAGAAGCAAATTGTGATAGGCTTGCTAAGTTCAGCCGATGGCACACCCGTATCAACCGAAGTGTTTAAAGGCAATATGCAAGACACTTCTACCTTTTATGCCCAAATCAAAAAAGCTAAAGAACGCTTTAAATGTGAAAAAGTCACTTTTGTAGGCGATAGAGGGATGATTAAAAGCGGGCAGATCGAAAATTTACAAGAGCATGGTTTTTATTATATTACCGTGATGACAAAGGCTCAAATCTTAATGAAAAGAGGTGTGATCGAATATACGCTATTTGATAAAAACTTGGCTGAAGTCAAAGAAGGGGGGATAAGATATATTCTTAAACGTAATCCTGTGCGCACCCAGGAAATTGCCCATTCTCGTACCAGCAAGCTAGCTAGCATAGAAAAATTGGTCGCTATGCAAAATGCCTATCTACATGCGCATCCCAAAGCACAGGTAGAAGTAGCGCTGAAAAAAATTAAAGCTAAAATCGAACGTCTAGCGATTAAGACTTGCGTGACAGTTAGCGCACAAGATAGAAGCTTATCTGTATGCCTCAATCAAGAAATACTAGCTGAGGATGCTAAGCTAGATGGTTGCTATGTGATTAAAACCGATCTTGCTTGCGACGAAGTGAGCATGCAAGAAGTACATGATCGTTATAAAGATTTAGCTAGAGTAGAATCAGCTTTTAGAACAGTAAAAAGCGATCTTGAGATACGGCCAGTCTATGTACGTTCAGAAGAAAGTACAAGAGGCCATGTTTTAATTGTAATGCTAGCCTACATGATTATCAGAGAGCTTGATAAAGCCTGGAAGGACCTTTATTTAACAGTAGAAGAGGGCTTACGCAGTTTATCTACTTTAACGCTAATAGAATGGACAGTAAATGAAGGCTTAAGTTTTCAGCAAATCCCCGGACCACGTCACCAAAACAGACAAATACTTGAAGCCTTAAAAGTAGAGTTACCAAAAGCTTTACCAAAGAATCATGCGCATGTAGTCACCAGAAAAAAGCGCCGATAACAAGCATAATCTGTTAATTCAATAAATTTTTTATTACTGATTGTTTCTAAAAAAAAAATGGAACTTCCGTTTTAAAAAGCCAATATTTATCATGTTGCTAAGCATTAAAGCCTTTATTGCCTTAAGCTGTTAACATTTTAATTTGAGCTACAAGTAAAAGTTAAATTTTCTATAATCCTGTAATGTTTAAATCCTCTTGATAAATAGGAGGTATTTATTTAGGATGCAAACATATATATACCTTCACTATTTGTTGGCATGAAATTTTTTTATCGCTCAATTTATATCTGTACTAAAAAATTCTTTTCATTGTTATTTCGCCATCAAGTGTATGGAAAACACCACCTCCCTGCAGGGCCCTGCATTCTTGCTCCTAACCATGCTTCTTTTTTAGATCCCCCTCTTGTAGCTATTTCATGCGATGAGGAAGTCAACTTCCTTGCAAGAGGATCTCTTTTCAACAATACAATCTTTAAAAAGTTGATTTCCCACCTAAATTCTTATCCTGTAGGTGGCATCTCGCAAGATATAACCTCACTTAAATTAATTCTTCAATTATTAAAAGATAGTAAAAAAGTAGTAATTTTTCCTGAAGGCAAGAGAACCCCTACCGGACACTTACTACCCATAAAGCCTGGCATAGGAATGCTTATCAGCAAAAGCCAGTGCCCGATTATACCTGTCTATATTCATGGTACCTATGAAGCCTGGCCCAAAAAAAAGTGGATACCTAGGTTAGAAGGACAAACGGCTTGCGTTTTTGGTAAGCCTATCTATTGGGAAGCGTATAAAGATCTGCCCAAGAAAAAAGCACAAGAAGAAATTTCAAATGCTATCCAAAAATCTCTAAAAATGTTAAACTTCTGGTATTTGAATGGTGCACAAGGAGAACCGCCTTAATGTAGTACGCCTAGCATTGTTTTCTTTTGGAAAATAAATGCCTATTGCATATAAACAAATAGATGGTTTTTAAACTAACCGTAATTTAAATTTTTTCAATTTCAAAGGGGTAATTTTTATGTCTACATATTTGGTCACACCTTTTATATCAGGTGAATATCCTAATAAAGTTATCAAATGGACTACAGAGCATTTAGAAAAGGCCAGAGAATCTAAAAATAACAAGCAAACTTTAATAGCAGCTGGCGTGTTAGCTGCTGACACAGCTATCCATGCTATTGCCGTGCCCTTATTTGCAATTGCTAGTGCGTTTAGAGTACCTGTGCAAGTAATGTTTTCAAAGAAACCTTGGGCTATTCAGCTCCTTAATAAAACTAAGCTTGCTAGTCCTAAGAATGTAGCCAAATTAGCCCTCCGTGTATTAGCAACTGCTTTTGCAACTTTGGCCACCTTGGTTATGTCTTTCATCAAGCCTACAGAAGCTACACGAATTCATGAAACGCTAAAAATCCTTCCTAAGAAAAAAGCTGCTCCTTCAAAAAACATTGAAGAGACTGCAGGTAGCCAAGAAGAAGACCATGTTGAAGGTAGCGAGGAAGAAAAACAGCCAATTTCTATGAAGGAAGAAATAGCTGCTAAAGCTTATGAGAAGCATAAACACAATGTAGAAGCTATCCAAGATCATGAAACAGCAGAAGCTTTACACCCCGCTTCTATTATCGACAAAAAAGAACTATCGACAAACGTGCAAAAGGTAACTCATAAGACAGCTGTTGAAGACTCAGAAAAAGCTAAAGAGGAAGCAGAGCTAGCTATGCAACCGAAAGTGGGCTTTACCGAAGAGCTCGTAGCTAAAGCTAAGGCCAAGCATGCTGCAGCAGTAGAGGCTGTAGTTGAATTAGAAGAAAAAAATGGAAAAGAAAAAGCTGTAGAAGAAGAAAATGCTGTGGTAGCTGCAGAAGCAGGTATTCCAGAAGCTCCTCAAGCACCAGCAGCCGAAAAAATTGTAAGCTAAAACTTAAATTTAATTTGGACTTACTGCTGAGATAGCACATATTAAAGGGGTTTAAAAAGGGTAATCTTTCTAAACCCCTATTATTTTGGCTTGCAAATATCTTTTTTTCTCCCTCTTCGTTAGCCAAAAAAGTTTTTCTATAATAGGTCTTTTAACAACCCATTCCTACAGATTGCCTAAGCTAGGATGTTCAATAACCTGGAGCGTAAGATTTTATTTACGCGAGAGTCAAAGAAGCTTCTCATCCTCTAAACTTTTTGTTGATAACAGCTTAAGCTACTCTTCTCTTCCTAAGTAAATATATAAAGGCAGGAGGAAAACCCCTCTAGCTATCCCATAATACTAAAGGTCAACTAAAAAAGATCTCTTAGTCTATAAGCTTTCTGCTTCTAGGCTCTATATCTTAATGTTCTCTTTTTAAATAGCGCCTGCTTTTCCTAGGATTAATACATAGGAAGATTAAGGGATAGGCTATGAAATAGGTTAAAGAGAATTTTAAACGATCACCCCTGTAGTCTCCTATTTTTTTAAGACCTACGTATGATTATATATTTTAAGCGTTATAGGAAGTAGAGCTTACTTTACCACCCGTACCCGTCCAATTCGTGTGAAAAAACTGACCTCGCGGATGATCTAGGCGCTCATAAGTATGCGCTCCAAAGTAATCACGCTGGGCCTGTAATAGATTGGCTGGTAAGTTAGGACTGCGATAACCATCATAAAAAGCAAGGGCAGTGCTGAAACAAGGAGTGGGAATACCTAGCTCTACAGCTTTAGCTACTACCCTTCTCCAATCGCTTTGTGCTTTAACTAATGCAGTTTTAAAAAAATCATCTAATAGAAGGGTTTTTAAGGCAGGTTGCTTTTCATAGGCATCTTTAATATTGTTAAGAAACTTACTCCGAATAATGCAGCCGCCTCGCCACATGAGAGCCACCCCTCCAAAATTAATCCTCCAATGATAATCTTTGGCTGCCTGCTGGATAAGCATGAATCCTTGCGCATAGCTAATGATTTTAGAGGCATATAAAGCTTGCCTGATACTTTCAATAAATGCTTCTTGATTTCCCTCATACAGAGGAGAAGGTCCCGTCAACACTTTACTGGCTTCAAGACGCTCTTCTTTGATAGCCGATAAACAACGCGCAAAAACAGCTTCTCCAATTAAAGTTAGAGGCATCCCCACTTCTAAAGCATTTATGACCGTCCACTTACCCGTACCTTTTTGCCCTGCTACATCTAAAATTTTATCTATCAAAGGCTGGCCATCTTCATCGAGTTGCTTGAAAATAGCACTTGTGATTTCAATTAAATAACTGTCTAATTCTGTTTTATTCCACTGAGCAAAGACTTGCGCTATTTGCTGAGGATTTAGCTTTAAAGCATGCTTTAAAAGGCTATATGCTTCGCAAATCAGTTGCATATCACCATATTCAATTCCGTTGTGAACCATTTTAACATAATGGCCCGCACCCTCATCTCCGACCCAGTCGCAACAAGGTTCACCATTATCAGCTTTGGCGCTAATAGATTGAAAAATATTCTTTACTAAGGGCCACGCCTCAGGATTTCCACCAGGCATGATTGAAGGGCCATGCCGCGCGCCTTCTTCCCCCCCGGAGATTCCACTACCTATAAAGAGAAGACCTTTCTCTTTTAAAGCTTGAGTACGTCTATTGGTATCGCTAAAAAGGCTATTTCCCCCATCAATAATGACATCCCCCAGCTCTAAATAAGGTATTAGCTGCTGAATGCACGCATCTACAGGCTCTCCTGCTTTTACCATTAAAATAACTTTTCTTGGACGCTTTAAAGATTGGCAAAATTCCTCGATAGTAGAAGCACTTATAATTTTTGATCCTTGGGCAGGGCCGTTTAAAAAACTGTCAATGGTGGCGCGCGTACGATTATAGACGGTAACAATGAAGCCATGATCATTCATATTAAGAGCCAAGTTTTGACCCATGACTGCTAATCCAATTAAACCAATATCCGCTTGCCCCATAGATTTCCTCCCTTGAGTGATTTTTTCGTAGTTTAGTGCGAGAAGAAATGAATGTAAAGAGCAAGTGCAAGAAAAAGCAAAAGAGTTGTCCTCGGCGCGATTCGAACGCACGACCTGTTGCTTAGGAGGCAACCGCTCTATCCTACTGAGCTACGAGAACATGTTCTTCAGCATAGAGAATGTAAGAAATTTTGTAAAGTAAGCATTGGTAAGAGGACTCTCTATTACTTTATTCAGGGGAAAAATGATAAATAGCTATATTCTTCTTAAAAAAAGCCCTACTTAAGGCAAAGAAACAGCGCGCTCATTTAGATAAGCCTCCACCCCTTTGGCAATACCCCAAGCAATTCTCTTAATATAAGCTGGCTCTTTAATCTTATTCATTTCCTTTTCGTTAGTCAAAAAACCTCCTTCAATCAGTACGGCAGGCATCTTTGTCTCTCGAATGACTGCAAAATTCCCCTCTTTTACTCCACGAGATTTAGCTTTTGTGGCTTGTATAACCTGGGCTAAAATAGAAGAAGCTAATTGACTAGATTGCGTTGAACGCTTCTTATTTATTTCCGATTTATAATAAAAAATTTCAATACCATCGGCTTGCTTGGCCGGCGCAGAGTTATAATGCACGCTTACAAATAGATCGGCTCCTTGGTCATTTGCAAAATTTGCTCGCTTCTGCAAAGAGATAAATTCATCATTCGAACGTGTCAGCCTAGTTCGATACCCCATCTTTTGCAGAAACTCATTTAAAGCTAAAGAGGTAGTAAGGTTAAGAAATTTCTCATGGTATTTGGGCTGTGATAAAGAACGGGTACCAAAATCATCACCCCCATGACCGGCATCTATTACAATCAATGCAGCTTTGGAAAGTTTGGGCTTTTTAATATCCTTTATAGGATGCTTTACGCCCATCATACTCTTAGCAGGAAGCTGAGCTACAGGGGCAGAATGCACAGCAGGTTGGCTAGACAGCTCTTTGGAAGGGCACCTACATCCTCCAAGGCTTAGCAACAAAAAAATCCATAGACAGTTTTGAAAATTTTTTATCATAAATTTATTTTTTTATCATTTCATCTTTATATTTTTCCAAGCATATCTGAGCAGCAATTTTTCTATCGTCAAATTCAATGGTTTTGTAGGAAAAAATTTGATAGGCTTCATGCCCTTTACCGGCAATAAGAATCACATCCGCGGGATTAGCCATGTAGATGGCTTTTTTAATAGCCTCGTATCGATCTATTTCTATTTCCCAATTCTGTTGATTAAACCCTCGCGCAATCTCCTGGCAAATACTTTGAGGATTCTCAGAACGGGGATTATCGGAAGTCACAATACAATAATCGGAAAATTTCTCAGCCACCTGCGCCATTTTTGGGCGTTTAGAAGCATCTCTATTGCCTCCGCATCCAAATACAGTAATAATTCGGCCTTGCTTAAACTCTTGCAAACATTCTAAAACGTTTGTAAGTGCATCATCCGTGTGAGCAAAATCGACAAATATATTTAATCCTAATTCATTATAGACCGCTTGCATACGACCTGGAACGGCTGGAAAAGAGGCTATAATTTCTACCAATTTTTTCAAAGGCTCTTTTCTTACAAGGCCTACGCAAATAGCCGCCAAGCAGTTATAGATATTGAAACGCCCTACTAAAGGACAGTGGCAGGCAACTTCTTCCCCACCATAGCCGATAGTAAAGTCTGTACCCAGAGAGGTTAAGACTATGTTCTTGGCTTGTACATCTGCAGCAGCACTTAGCCCGTAAGTCAGAATTTTAGCTCTACAGCCTTTTACCATCATCTGATGCCAAGGGCTATCGATATTAATCACTGCCGTGCAAGGATAGTTTTTCCCTGCCTTATTTTTTTCAGGATTTAAAGTTTGAAATAGTTTTTGCTTAGCTTGGCAATAGTTGTCCATCGATTGATGATAATCTAAGTGATCAAGCGTCAAATTAGTAAAGACGGCCACATCATATTCAATATTAACTGCCCGGCCTTGATCTAAAGCATGTGAAGTTACTTCCATGACCGCGGCTTTACAATTTTGCAAAACCATCTCTCTTAACAACTTATGATTACTAATAACATCGGGCGTTGTGCGAGTGGCTTGGTAACGATGCTTACCTATAATATATTCAATTGTCCCTATAAGTCCGCAGGGTACCTTTAAATGATCGAGTAAATGCTTAACAAGAAAAGAAGTGGTAGTTTTTCCATTCGTACCAGTGATACCTACCATGAATAGCTCTTGGCTAGGAAACTGATAATAGTGAGCTGCTAAAAGAGGCTCTACTAAAGGTATCTGAGGATGAATAATTTGAGTAATAAAGTGCAAAGAGGGATCGAAGATGTCGGTTAAGATAGCACTAGCCCCCGCCTCAATAGCTTCATGAATGTAGTGAGCGCCATCATCCATGCGACCTTTCTTAGCGACAAATAAATTGCCAGGAGCCACCACCTTAGAATTTGCACAAATTCCGGTAATAAAAACCTCTTTAGAACCTTTAACTTCTTGAACGGAAATATTTTTTAATAGTTTTTTTAGTTTCATTCTCAACTCGCACTTCTCCTCACAGCCATTTAAATCACCTAAGTTTTTCCAGGCTCTTTGTTATTCCACTTTTCATACATTTCTTTCAACTCTCTAATTTCATGAGCCCAATGTGCTTTTTCTTGGCAACGTCTAGGGTCCCCCAGAGGATAACCGTAGGGATCATCCGGAGCTATACCTAAATAGGCTAAAGACCTCTTAGCTATTTCGCAAAACACCGGAGCAGCACAAGTTCCACCATGGTGCCATGACCCTACTCCTGGTGTATAACCATATTCAGGCTCATCTAGGGTAACAAGAAGAATAAAAGCAGGCTTATCGGCAGGAGTAAAACCAATGAAACTTGGACAATAAATTTTATCAGAATAAGCACCATTGACTATTTTCTTTGCAGTGCTAGTCTTGCCTGCTTCAGAATAGCCGGGCACATCTGCACGTCTAGCGGTACCCCCCACTTTAGTCGTGTATTTTAAGCCTTTTACTATTTCACTACAGCATTCTTTCTCTAGTACTTGAGGAAATTGCTGGGTTCTGCCTAGATGAGTATGATCTACAAAAATGGTTTGAGCTCCTTCTTCAGGATTACTAGCAATTTTACGGATAAGGGTAGGCTGCACAAGATACCCTCCATTAACAAAAACAGCAAAAGCTCTAAGCAGCTGAATGCTATTTACTTGAATGTTATGGCCAAACGCTAAAGAATAGGGGGTAGAAATCGACCATTCATCTTTACCATTAGGATGTTTTTTGCCTGGTAAAGGTACCACTCCTGCACTCTCAGCAGGAAGCTCAAGATGAGTTTTAGAACCAAAACCAAATGTTTCGGTTAGATGTTTGCGAATGAAGGAAGCCCCTAACCGTTCAACCACTTTCTCCATTAATCTTGCTGGATAAATATTAGAAGATTTCTGAATAGCCATATACATATTTAGATAGGGGTGCATATGAGTATCTACTAAAGGCTTCCCGCGTCCTTTAAAAAAGCTATTAGAAGTAGGCATCATCGCATGAGGATCGAACAGCTCACTTTCCCCTTTTTTACGCAACTCTATATTTGCTTTCAAAGCGATGGCTAGAGCGATAGGCTTAAAAGTAGAGCCAGGCTCAACAGTATCGGTCAAAGCTTTTACTTTAGTATGCTCTATCATCTGGGGATCATTGAAATAATCTTGATAATGGGGAGGATAAAAATAAGGATACTGGGCTAAAGCCAATATTTCGCCACTATAGGGATTCATCATCACTGCCCACCCCCCTTTAGCTTTAGCTTTTTTTACTCCTTTTTCAAGCTCTTCTTCGGCTATCGCTTGTAAGCAATGGTTAATGGTTAAATAAACATCCGCTCCATTCTGGGGCTTGGCAATAACTTCGCCCATTTCAAACGCATTTCTAGGAGAACGCATTAACCGTCGTTTTCCCATTCTTCCTTTAAGAAAATGATCAAAACACAGCTCTAAGCCGCCTGTAGGGATCGCTTGTTTTGTAACCTCATCTCTTTGATTTTGCACCGTATGTAAAAGCTGACCCAGTAATTTTCCAAAAGGATACGACCGTTGATAATCACTGGCAAAAAAAAGAGCATTGCGGGCAATTTTATTTCGTTTAGCATAGGGCATCCACCAGTCTAAAATTGCATCACGTGTTTCTTTTTCTAGCCACATCTTTAACTTTCTATTGCGGCTTTTATATCCAAATTGTTCACATAAATGGGAATGTTTTTCAGCAGGAAGGTCAAGGATTTGGATAAGTTTTTGCGCAATTTCAGCATGATGTTGAGGGGGAATGGATTCGACGTCTACATGCAAATGAAATTTAAGGATATCGACGACCAAAGCCTGTTCAATTTCAGGATGAGCTCTCTGTATACTTGTATTAGAGATAAATCTTCCACGCAAGAAAGGTTCATTAACAACAAAATAATGCTGCCGATTAGCTAGGTGCGTCCATTTTTCTCCTTCGGCAATTTGCAGCATATAAAACTTAGCCACAAGTAAAGAAAATAAAAAAATGATAAAAAAGGCCACACACAACAACCTTCTTCGATCACTGGCCTGAGGAGGAAGTGGGGGTCGTACAGGCATTAGGGCCCATTCTCCTCTTGCAAATCAGCAAAGTCTTTGCCCGGAACTGGCGAGGTTAAAGGCAGAACAACTACTTGCGAATTATAAGCAAATTTTAAAGAACTAAATTCTGGCATCCGCATGATTTCCATAAGATGAATGGGACTTTCGAATTGATTAATCTCATATTTTAAACGGTTATTTTCTTCATGAATTGTGCGCACTTCTTTAGCTAAGGAAGGAATTGCCATGCGCAATTCCGTTAATTCATTTTGCTTAAAAATATAACTATAAAGAGCTAAGCCGGCAAGCACAACACAGATGAAAAGCTTTATAATCAACTCTTGGAAATTACTTTCGACTCTTCTCATATTTTTTCGATCACTCTTAATTTTGCGCTACGGCTTCGAGCATTCTGGTTTATCTCTTTTTCGCTGGCTACTAAGGGCCTTCGGGTAAGAATATGGGCTTCAGGAGACTTATCTAAAAACATCCCGCCTATCCCGGAGGTTTCATATTTATCACTGGCTGCAAATCTGAAAAAATTTTTTACTAAGCGATCTTCTAGACTATGAAAAGTTATCACCGCTAGCCTTCCGCCAGGAGTTAAAAGTGAAAGCGCGTCAGGTAAAATTTTTTCCAAGACTTCTAATTCTCGATTAACGGCAATACGTAAAGCTTGGAAAATAAGAGTAAGAGGGTGGATACCTTTTTTTGCCCGATAGCGTAAAGCTGGTAGAAGAGCCTTTACTAAATCTTGGGTAGTTTTTAAAGGTTTTTCCTGGCGCACTTTTACCAAAATGCGGGCGGCTGTATGCCACTGCTTTTCTTCCCCCCACTCGCGAAATATTTTTCCTAATTCTTGTTCGGACCAGGTATTTACAATCTCTTCAGCAGTTAAATCATGGGAAGGATCCATGCGCATATCTAAAGGTCCTTCCTTAGAAAAGCTAAAACCTTTAGAAGCCGTATCAAGCTGCATAGAAGAGACGCCCAAATCTAAAAGAATGCCATCGATGGGAACAGGATAAGCAGAGAGGCTACCTTTCATGTGAACAAAGTTAAGCTTAAAGAAATCAATTTTTGATTCCCAGGTTATCAATCGACTTTTTGCTAGAGACAAAGCTACAGGATCTTGATCGAACCCAACAAGTCGATTAACTTCTGGATGGGCTTGCAAAAGAGCAGCCGAATGGCCGCCAGCACCCAAGGTGGCATCAACAAAACCGCGAATGGTTTTATCTGCAAAAAAACTTAAGAATTCAGGTAATAGAACGGAAAAATGAGGAGAAGACGACATGGAAAAACATCCTTAAAGTTTTTTAATAGAATGCAGGCAAAAGATTAGGGGAAAATATTATCTACATAGGACAACATTTTTAAACAGTCAGCATACGATTAAAAAGCATTTATATAAAGCATTTATACTCCACTAACTATTCGTCCAATCGCCAAGCTTTGCTAAATAATTATAAACATGCTAGAATAGTACTTGGGGCTTAAATAGAATAAATTATGTGTTTGTAAGCTTTTACGCTGCAAGGCTATCCTATAAAAAAGAGTGAGTTTCTATGGCAACGATTGATAAGCTAGACATTAGTGTCTACAATCTCTATGCAATCCGCACACGGATGATCGAGCAGATCAACCAACAATTCCAGCTAGATCAAGCAGCCAGTATACCTGCACAATTGCAAGTTTTAGATAATTATCCTAAACCTACGGAACTTGATGTTCTGCTAGGCATTGCTCCCCTTTACACACCCTGGGCTTATTTCTTTCCTCCTCCCCGTTTTCGCTTTATGCGCCGCTCTCCCTTCTCGTATCGTGTGATTCCCAGTTTTGGCTCCTATGATGAACAAGCCTTGCACGAGCAAAAGTTGGAAGAAGTTTTGTGTCGTACTCCTGAGGAAAAGCAAGAGAAAGAGACATTAAAAAGCTGCTTTCGCGAAATTGAAAAATTAAACAATTGGCTAAACTTTATTGTAGGTAGGGTAGGCCAGTTTTTACAAGGATAATTATGCACAAACTTAATTGGCGAGAATCTTTAGGCTGGTCGGAAGAAATTTTGGAAGAAATGCGTTCTGCTGGATATGCTTATATTCGCCAAGGCAAGTATGAGATTGCCCTGCCTTTTTTTGAAGCTTTATGTGTGTTAGATCCGGAAAGTGCTTACGATGCTCAGACGTTAGGAGCTTTGTATTTGCAAAGCAATAATGCAGCTAAAGCACTTAAATGTTTTGATAAAGCTTTAAAAATCGAAGGTGACCATTCACCTACTTTATTGAATCTGGCTAAGGCTCTGTTTATGCTAGGTAAAAAGGAAGAAGGCTTAAAAGTAGCTAATATTCTTAAGAATGAAGCTAATGCCGCGATTTCTAATGTTGCCAAAGCACTTATCCTGGCACATAGCTAATTAAAACTATTATTTACTACTCTCCTTGCAAGGCTTTTTTAAGCGTATTGACTACTTTTTCGACCTCTTCTAGTTGAAGATCATAGTAAAGAGGCAAGGAAAGAGCTTGAGAATAATAGGCTTCCATTTTAGGGAAATAGGCAGAAATGTCTCCGCAAAGGTTTATAAAGTAAGGATGCTTATAGATAGGAATATAATGAACTTGCGTTCCAATCATTCTTTCGCGCAATCTATTCATCACCTGCGCACGTGTAGTTTTATAAGCGTTAAAATTAATTTGAACTACGCATAAATGATAAGCAGTATAGGCATCGAAATCTTCTGCAAATAAATGAAGATGAGGAATTTCTTTTAATAAGGCACGATAAGCTTTCATCAATTGCCGCCGCTTTTCCACAAAGGTATCCAAGCGCGCCATTTGGCTCAATCCTAAAGCAGCCTGCAATTCTGTAAAATTATAGTTACCGGTAAGATGTTGCACTTCGTAATACCAGGGTGCTGCCTCTCCTTGTAAATAAGGCCCTTCGCGTTCAATTCCATTATTTCTAAACAGCTTAAGACGGCGATAAAAATCTTCGCTATTTGTGGTGACCATCCCTCCTTCCCCTGTCGTAATTGTTTTGGCCGCATGAAAACTAAATATAGTCATATCACTCCATCGACAAGAGCCTACTTTTTCTCCCGTAAAGTAAGTAGATCCTAAGGCATGGGCGGCATCTTCAATCACTACAGTCTCAGGATTTTGGATAGCTTGATCTATTTTTTGCATATCCACAGGTATGCCCGCAAAATGGACAGGCGCCACACAAATGCGACCGCGTGAAGAAGGGCGAGCAAGATTATATTTCAGCTGCTGTAAATCCATATTTCCGCTAGAGCAATCAATATCTAAAAAGACAGGGGTAGTTCCTCGTTGTACCGCTGCGCCTGCAGTCGCTACGAACGAATTAGGTGTGGTGAGTAGAGAGTCTTGCTGACGCAAGTTTGCTGCAAAGTAAGCACCCATTAAAGCGGAGGTTCCACTGCTGAAGGCAACAGCATATTTGACCTGACAATAATGAGCTACGGCACTTTCAAAAGCTTCCACCAGAGGGCCGCGTGTTAAATAATTGCTATTTAAAGCTTTAGTTACTTCATGAATATCAATCTGATTGATGGATGGCTTGGTATAAGGCAAAAAATTTTCTTTAGTCATAACTTTTAACAAAACCTACTCAACAGTGTTTGACAAATTGTCATCAGACAATGAAGGATATCTTTAGAGGTGTCAAGCTACAATTAGACCTTTTTACATATTTTTGATCTCTCTTTTTTCCTTCACCGACAGAAAAGCATATAATTTAATTTCTTAAAATCATAAATAAAAATTCTAACTTGTTGTTTAAGAAACGAGAAACTTTACCTAGCGAATTAGAGAAACTCCCTCAATTATAAACGAGCAGGAGTCATGCTTATCTCTTTATTCATCAACAAGCTAATTGATTAGACAATTCTTTTGGATGTTGTAGCAAGTAGTGGAGTTATATAAACGCTCCTTCTCAGACGCCATAGCAAACTCAACGCTTTAAACTCGCAGATTTAAAAAAAATTTATTAAAAAACATAAAAGGGGAGATAAATAATATTCCCCTTTAGCCAATAAAATAGTTATAAAGAGATTAACTTTATAATAAGATTATTCGTTTTTTATTTCTATCCCCTCTCTAGTTTACTTCTAATAAAATCCATCCAAGGCTCTCTCCCCACAAGATTTATTGTTGCAAGCTGCTAGAAACCATCACTTAAGAACCTAAATCATTTTAGCAATTTTTCACAAGTTACTGATTAACAGAAACTTATGAAAACAAGTTTTTTATAAGTGGATACGGAAATATTTTTTATTGCCGCGGCATCTGATTTTCAGCGATTTAATGCCAAATACCCCAAAAGGGGATGATAATTTTCTTGCAGGCAATGCAGCCCACATGATAGCTTTTTCCAACGAAATACCTCCAGAACATCTTGTGGAAACGTTGTTTATAACTTAAATACACTTTTTCCAGGACTTATATTATTGTCCTTTTGTACAATAAGAGCTTTAAAATAACTGCTCGGCTCCCGTTAAGGGACCTTTATTTATTCACAACGATTGCCCCTTTGAACTGTAATTTTTGATTAAGGATCCAAACTATGTTAGTTCTTGAGACAGAAGATATTTGGACTCAATTTTTAGAATGTGTAAAAGCAAAGTGCTCAGCCACAGCTTTCGGCAATTGGCTTTCCCCTATTCGGGTGATAGAAAATGCTGAAGATAAAATCATTCTTGAGATTCCTAACATTTTTGTTAAAGAATATCTTTTTTCCAATTTCCATAGCGAACTTTGCGCTTTTTTACCTGTTAATGCCAACGGTGAGCCTTCTATTCAATTCAAATTGGCAACGCCAGCTAAGAAAACATCCTCTACCCTTCTTAACGTACCGGCGAGTTATACCCCGCCAGTAGAAGAGCAAACTTATGAAGTAAAGTTAAACCCTAACTACCGCTTTGAAACATTTATTGAAGGGCCTGCTAACCAATTTGTTAAATCTGCTGCCATAGGGATTGCTGCTCGCCCAGGTCAATCTTACAATCCTCTCTTTATTCATGGGGGTGTGGGCCTAGGTAAAACGCATATTCTTCACAGTATTGGACACTACATTCGTCAAAATAATAAGAAATTACGCGTTCAATGCATTACCACAGAAGCTTTTATTAACGACCTTGTCGACAACTTACGCAACAAATCTGTCGATCGCATGAAAAGGTTTTATCGCTCGGATGTCGATGTTTTACTGGTGGATGATATCCAGTTTTTACAAAATCGCCTGAATTTCGAGGAAGAATTTTGCAATACTTTCGAAACTCTCATTAATCAAAATAAACAGATTGTCATTACCAGTGATAAGCCTCCTTCTCAACTAAAACTCTCTGAGCGTATGATCGCTCGTATGGAATGGGGGTTAGTCGCCCATATTGGCGTACCAGAACTTGAAACGCGGGTGGCCATTCTCCAGCATAAAGCCCAGCAAAAAGGCTTAGAAATTCCTAATGCTGTTGCCTTCTTTATTGCTGAACATATTTATAACAATGTCCGGCAATTAGAGGGAGCCCTTAATCGTTTAAGCGCCCATAGCCGACTGTTGAATCTTCATATTACAGAAGAATTTGTAGAAAAAACTTTACGCGAGATGCTACAACATGCGCCGCGTCATAAAATTACTGTCGATCAAATTTTGAAAAGTGTAGCCGCTATCTTTCAAGTACGGGTTAGTGACCTTAAAGGTTCTATGCGTACAAAAGAAGTTGCGCTGCCTCGTCAAGTAGCGATGTACCTGGCCTGTAAAATGATCAATGAATCTCTTCAAATGTTAGGCGCTGCTTTTAATAAAACTCACTCTACCCTTCTCCATGCTTGCAAAAACATTGAAAAAAAGCTCACCGCTGATGAAACTCTAAGACGGCAAATTAGCATGGTTGAACGCAACATTCATGCTTAGAATAAAAGCTCGCTATGAATAAACCTTGGCTCCAAGGAATTACCTAACAAAAAAGCTTAGTTAAGCTCTTTTATAGTTAATATTTTATAAACTAGGGATTATAAAACAGCTTTAACTTGTATAAAAAGTTTTTATAGTGTCCATTTCATGGCTTTAAAATCTAAGAAGCTCTCACAGGCTTACAACTGTTAAGATTAGTTACTTTCCTCTACATATTTAAAGGAATCACTGTAAGCGGCCACGGAGCAAGCCCAGCTTTAGATGTAGTTTTCTTCAGGCATCTGCTAAGCTAAAAATACTTGTAAATAGCTGGTTTTCCTATTTACTGCACTTTCTGATTTACATTATCTTCCGAACATCAAGAGCGTAAACAGTTCTGTCCCCAGTGACCGCTTACTAGTCACGGGCTATGATAGGTTTTACCGACCCCCGGCTAAAGTTTATCTTGTAGTCAATCGAACAAAAAATGGCTCCAGTTTGTTTCAATTGCCAGTTGATATATTTAACCTTTTAAAACTTCATTCCTTAGATCCAAGCTTTATACTTCTTAAAGCACACTAAAAAGGCTGCCTTTTAGATAGATCATCCTCAGCGGAAAGAAAAAAATTTGCTTAACAATTAACTTTCTAACTCTAAAAGAGTTATCCTAGTAATTTATATTATTTACCCTTGTTTGGTTTTTTAAAGGTTCATACCTTTTCTTCACTTTGAAAGGTATTTCATTTTTAAAAAGGTTAATTTGCAAAACATCTAAATGGTTTTGTACTTCTTTAGAAATAGGTTCTTTATGTACTATCTCTATAAAATTTGATTCATTCCAACTCTCTGCAATTAACAGCTGATCCCGCATGACCTTAAATTCAAGATACTCTTTTATTATAACTTGGTTATCCGAAAGAGTAGCTTTTTTAGCATCTAACAATTTTACATTATAAATTCCTTTAGCCCGCAAAATGATCTCTTCATCCTCAAAACAAATTTCGTATGTTTTTGTAGGTTTGGTACGCGAAGAGTTTCTAAAAGAACTTATCAATTTTTGACCCATTAACCTTTCTTGTAGATAATTTAAAGTAGAGGGTCCATAAGCGTAAGCACTAGTCTGATGCACAAATTTTAAGACAGCTAACAAGCTAGAAAATTCTTCTCGAGAATAAACTACCTCTTGGCACATCTTAGAAAACTGCTCACATCCTTTTATGATAGCCTCTTGCATAATTTCTGAATCATCTTCATGGATAACAAAATAATTCAGAAGAGCTTCTATCTCATGCCGCTCATATCCTAGCTGTTGCGTAAGGTTTTTAATAAAATCGGCAAAAAAGTTTTTTACTTCCGCTAAGATTTTCAAGCTACCGTAGATCAAAAGATCTTGACGACCTGCGATAAGCTTTAATGCTTTAGATTCTAATACATAGAGCCATTCGGTAGCTTTACCAGCCTGAGTCATTTTTGCGGAGGTAATATATTTTCCTACGCTGCCTAAATTTTCATTGAATCTAAAAGCTGCTAAAGCATTTTTATCCGACTCCCAATATTCATCTTTTTCTTTATACCATTTATTTTCTCTTTCTTCTAAAAAATAGACAGGAAACTTTTTGCTTACCCACAGTTCATGCTTGATACGTTCATCAATATTAGTAACAATATTTTTTAAAGAGTTGATGATCTGCTCATACCTTAATTTAACATAATTAATGATTCCTTGATTCCTCCCCTTTTCACTACGAGCAGCCACAGTATCCCCAAAAGCCCGTCTGAGTCCTAAATTAATTTCATTCAAGAGAGAAGCGATTTGGATAGAAGTGTCCAAATCCTCTGCCATTTTTTTAAGAGCATCTGCTTTACGATCATTCCATTTAAAAATCACTTTTCGAAGCTTGCCAGAAAAAGCAAGCGCTCTTTTCTCATTTTCTATTAGGGTCACTAATTCTTGCATAGCTTTTTGATACAAATATAGATTGAGGATAGGAGATCGACTCACTTGGCTAGCATCAATCCATTTCAATAAATTTTTCGCATTGGTAGAGGATTTTTTGCCCTCTACCGGAATTTTTCGATTTTTTCCCAAATCCAGAAGAAAACCTGCTAAAAGATCGACGATGATGTGATGCTCCTCAGAAGGTTTTACTTCCGCATTGAATAAAACTTCTTTGAAATCTAAAGCAGTAAGCCCAATGGAGCCCCGCTTACGAGCCGATGTGAAGGAAAAATCCTTTAAATTTCTTTCTATTAACGCCTCAGCGCTTAGTATCATTTCGCTAAGAGCCTTTTTAAGAGACTCATTTTTAGATAAATCCCTATAATTTTCTTTAATAAATTGAAGATTTTCTTCGAGGTTTTTTATTTTTTCAATCCCAGCTAGGTCGAGGGTAGGAAGGCTTTGGCGTTTTCTTTCCTGGCTAGCTTTATTATCTATACGAGGATGTCTCATTAGGCTATCGCTAGAGGCAGGAGAGGGAAGACTCTTACGGACTGAACGGCTATTGAAAAAAGGTTCATCTTCTTCTAAAGAAGAATTTAAAATTTTATACCTTCCAGACAAAGAGGTTGACGAGATAGCATGGCAAGCAGTTTTTTCTGAGTCTGCCAGCCCTGATCGATTTTTTGCAGGGAGGCTTGTTAGCTTAATCCGAGCCTCTTCATTAACATCATACTTGTCTTTAGGATATTCAAATTGGATGCGCTCAGTTATGTTTGCCTGAATGACTTTTAAAGAACAGATCACTTCATGATAACGCATGATAAAATAATTGTTGCGCTCTTCTTCTTTTATTCTATTTTCTGCTTTATCTAAGCTGTTTATCTCCTCCTCTTCGTCTATAGCTGCTTCATCTTCAAAAGCACGGTTTACACAGCGGCTAAGATCGTATAGTATCGTGGCAAGTTGCGGTGTTGTCTGTAACGTCTCTATCATTTGAATGACTACCTGGTTTTTCGCAGCATCTCTCCTAAAATCTGTCCGAATGGTACGATTAGTGGCAATAAAAGCTTTTTCATTCTCTAATAATTCTATTAAAGCTCCTATAGCATTTTGATAAGCCATAAGATTTTTTACTACTGAAGGACCTATTTCTTTTAAAGCTATCCATTTGACTAAATTAGTTTCATTGGTAGAATTTTTCCAATCATATCCTTCCTGTACGGGAACTTGATGATTTTTTTTCAAGACAAGTAGACACTCTCTAAGCATCCTAGCAATGGCATCATGGCCTGTCGAGGGTTGAACTTTTAGGTTGAACAAAAATTGGCTAAAATCACCTAGGGTCACTCCAATCGATACTACTTTTCTTGGAGAATAAAATAGATTACCCTCCGAACATAATTCATTATAAAATATTTGAGAAAGAGATTTTATTTCTACTAAAGCGGATCTTAATTCCCCCCTACTTTCATCGCCAAGCTTATTAGCGACTAACCGAATCTTTTTTTCTAAATCCCTCAAATAGCAGCTCGCCTCTGTCTTAATAGAAGATGTAGAAGGCAAGAAATCTTCATGCTCCTCTTCTTTCCTTAGAATAGTATTTTGTACAGGCTTAAAAGCTTCCGATACACCAGCTTTAACAGATAGGACTCGAGAAAAACTGGCGCTACGCACTTTTTCAGTGGGGGAATTTTTTAACTGCTCAAAAGTTACTTTTAAGTCTTGAGAATTTTTTTTATTAACTGCTTTTTCTTCCGAAGACAGTTGGGAATGATGGGGATTAAAATTAAGAATGGATTTTTCTATCCCAGGGTAAGGGGTCATACTAGCACTCCTAAATATTAAAATTATAACAGGCGCCTTTTAGTGTATTATAATCAAACATTTAAGGACACTTCTTATAAACCCATTTAGGATAAGGGAATGATCTATTCTCTCTATCCTATCGCATGACATTTCTTTAGATGTTAATCCGCCCTTATACTAAAAGTTATATTGTACTTTGATTTTGAAAAAGCCTACTTCTTTCTTTGCAAGATTAAAGGTTAAAGATATACTTATAGCATATTCTTGTATCTTTCGCTTACTCTCTATAGACCTTAGCACTAAAAAGGCTAAAAGTATGGATAAATCTTAAAGAGGTCGTAAAATTGAATCCTAGCTCTTCTATTACCATTGAACATCTACCTAATGAAATACTACTCTCTATTTTAAAGAAGTGCGCTAGCCCATCCTTATTCAGTGTAGGTAAAAGATGGCACCATCTCCTAACTAATGAAGTCATGCCTTCTCTTTATAAGAAAATAGGTAAAGTACATGTCCCTCAAGGAAATTTTAACAAACAGGCTCTTATTTTAGACAAAACTTATAGGCTAGAAATTGGGCTTTCTAAAGTTGCTAAAGTAAATGTAATCTTTAAACAAATCTTTGCTCTAGCTAACTCTCTTTCACCTTTAGAATTAGAATTTAAATGGGTAACCAAGGAAAAAAGATATTTTACCTTCGTTAATTACACCTCTTATCTATTAAATATTAATCGCCTGTTAATGTGGAACACACTGCCTGGTGGAAGTGAGTACTTAGAGCAAGAGAAAATCAAATATTTGTCTTTAGAAAAAAAGGGGGAGCTTTTTAAAAAGTGGATAGAAAGGCGTGGTAAAGATATTACTGGTCTAGAGATAACAACAATCGGCTTGACGTTTTTACCTTCAGAAATACAGCACTTATCCAAGCTAAAACACCTTAACCTAGAAAATAATAAGCTAACATTTCTTCCAAAAGAAATAGGCCAACTAACCCAGCTGCAGAAGCTTACCTTAAACAACAACCAGCTAACAAGCCTTCCCGCTGAGATAGGACAGCTATCCACGCTGATTGAGCTTAACATAAACGATAACTATTTAACCTCCCTTCCTTCAGAGATAAAACGAATAGCTTATCTGCAAGACCTTGACTTAGGCAACAACCAGTTTGCTGTTTTTCCCTTAGAAATCACCCATTTAGTTCAACTAAAGTGGCTTTTCTTGCAAAGTAACCAGCTCACCAGCCTTCCTGCAGAAATAAAGCAACTCTCTCAGCTAGAAATAATTAGCCTAGACCACAACCAGCTTACCTTTCTTCCTGCTGAGATAGGGCAACTCTCTCAGCTAGAAATAATTAACCTAGACCATAACCAACTTACTTCTCTTCCTGCAGAGCTAAGGCAGCTTTCTTATCTAGAAAATCTTAGCGTAATCAGCAACCAAATTGATAGCCTTCCTGCAGAACTAGGACAACTACCTAAAGGAGTAAATTTTAATTTAAAGGAAAACCCACTGAAATCCATTCCAAATGAAATAAAGCAGCGTTTTAATCCTTAATCAGAAAATTTCGCATCTTTATTACCAATAAGCTGAAGGAGTGATTACTATGGGCAGAAGGCTGTAAAGATTCTTACAGCGTTTTATATCTCGCATTCTATAAGTTAATTTCCCTCGTCATCTAACTTCTGCCAGGGAGGCCTAAAACCAGTAAAACATGCCTCATGTTAGGGTTTAAATTAAGGATTAATTCTTTTATGCTTTCATGTATAGGGCCTAAGGTAAAATCCGATTCATTAATTATCATTAACTAAACGCTTTTCCTGTGATCATAATCGCTCTGGAGTCTGAAGAGACCACCTGGACTATCATCATCCCTTGGGGTAGTTTTGTCACTCATTGCAAAACCAATTTTAAGGTGAGCAAGACTCGTGCTACTATACTTTTCCATCGTTTATGTTCTCACTTTCTTTGCTTTAAAAAGGACAAAATTAGCCTTTTAAAAAAAACTTAAGGCAATTTCCAGTATCAATAAAAATAATATTCGGGAATCGCTATAACCTGCGGAATGTGAGGCATATTCCCCTATTTCAAAGCTTAAAGGCTTAAGGAGTTCCTTTCTAATATTTTCTTGTATATTTTGGGTCTTTTCCCTACATTGCTCAAAAAACATGTATAACACTTAAAAGCGCCCTTCAATGAATCCTAGCTCTTCTACTACCATTGAACATTTACCTAATGAGATACTAGTCTCTATTTTAAAAGCTTGTGCTAGCCCTTGCTTGTTTAGCGTGTGTGGAAAATGGCACTATCTCCTAGCTAATGAAGTCATGCCCTCGCTTTATAAGCAAATAGTTAAAATGCATGTTCCTCAAGGAGATGTTAGCAAGCAGGCTTTTATTTTAGATAGGATCTATAAGCTAGAAGAAGAGCTCTCTGAGATAGAAAAAGCCAAGGCAATCTTTGAGCAAATCTTTGCTTTGGCTAGCTCATTTTCTCCTATGGAGTTAGAATTTAAATGGGAAACCGAGGAAAAAAGATATTTTACTCTGGCTAATTACTCCTCTTATGTGCTGAATATCAATCGCCTGTTAATGTGGAAAGTATTACCTGATGGAAGAGAGTACTTGGATCAAGAGAAAATTAAATATTTGCCTTTACAAAAAAAAGGAGAACTTCTCAGAGAGTGGATTGAAAGATATGGCCACGATATTGAAGAGTTATATTTAAACGAGATTGGCCTGACCTTTTTACCTTCTGAGATAGGGCAACTTTCTCAGCTACGACAACTTGATTTAAGTAACAACCAGCTTACCTCCCTTCCTGCAGAGATAGGCGATCTTTCTCAACTGCAAGAGCTTTACTTAAACAATAATCAGCTTGCCTTCCTTCCTTCTGAGATATGGCAGTTATCCCAGCTGGAAGACCTTGACTTAAGCAACAATCAACTTACCACTCTTCCTACAGAGATAGGGCAGCTGTCTCAGCTAAAATGGCTTAAATTAGAAAGCAACCAGCTTATCTCCCTTCCTCCAAAGATAGGGCAGATGTCTCAGCTGGAAGACCTTGACTTAAGCAACAACCAGCTGGCCTTCCTTCCTAAAGAAATAAGGCAACTCTCTCAGCTGCGACAATTTGATTTAAGCAACAACCAGCTCACTACTCTTCCTGCAGAGGTAGGACAGCTCTCTCAGCTATACAGCCTTTACTTAATCAACAATCAGCTTACCTCTCTTCCTGCAGAGATAGGGCGGATATCAAACCAGTTAAATCTTAAGTTAAATGGAAATCCACTGCAAAACATTCCTGCTTAAATCAAGAAGCGTTTTAAGCTGTAGCTGAAAAAGTTGGCTTCATCCCCTAATGTTTTAATGAAATGAAGAGGGTTGTTTTCAAAAAGTTTTAAGAACATAGAAAACTTCCCAGCTTAGCAAGAGACATTATCCTCTGCAGTCTTATTTGCTAAAGGAGGGAAAGAATTTTCTAACAGCGTTTTATCTTCCACTATTTCCAATTTTAAAGGATAAAAATCTATTTATAGCATTTTCTTGCATTTTTTGCTTTTCCCTCATATACTTTGACACTGAAAAAGCTAAAAAAATGTATAAATCTTAAAGAGACGGTAAAATTGAATTCTAGCTCTTCTATTACCATTGAACATTTACCTAATGAAATACTTATCCCTATTTTAAAAGCTTGCGCTAGCCCTTCCTTATTTAGTGTATGTGGAAGATGGCACTATCTCCTAGCTAATGAAGTCATGCCCTCGCTTTATAAGCAAATAAGTAAAGTGCATGTTCCTAACGGAGATGTTAACAAGCAGGCTCTTATTTTAGATAAAATTTATAGGCTAGCAGGTAGATATAGGCTAGGAGGTAAACTTTCTGAAACAGTAAAAGTAAATGCAATTTTTAAACAGACCTTTGCTTTAGCTAGCTTTCTTTCACCTCTAGAATTAGAATTTAAATGGATAACCGAGGAAAAAAGATATTTTACTCTGGCTAATTACTCCTCTTATCTTGTAAATATTAATCGCCTATTAATGTGGAATAGAATCCCTGGGGGAAAGCAATACTTAGACCAAGAAGCAATCAAATATTTGCCTTTAGAAAAAAAAGGAAAGCTTTTTAGTAATTGGATTAAAAGGTATGGCAAAGACATTACGAGCTTATGCTTAAATGTACTGGACTTAACCTTTTTACCCTCAGAAATAGGGCAGTTATCTCAGCTGCAAACGCTTGAATTAAGCTGCAATCAGCTTACCTTTCTTCCTCCAGAGATAGGGCAGCTATCGCAGCTGCAAGAGCTTCACTTAAACGATAACCAGCTTACCTTCCTTCCTCTAGAGATAAAACAACTGCTTAAGCTGCAAACGCTTAACTTATCCGGCAACCAGCTAACTGCTCTGCCTGCAGAGATAGGGCAGCTATCTCAGCTGCAAACGCTTAACTTACGAATGAACCAGCTAACTGCTCTGCCTGCAGAGATAGGGCAGCTTTCTCAGCTGCAAACGCTTAACTTACGAATGAACCAGCTAACTGCTCTGCCTGCAGAGATAGGACAGCTTTCTCAGCTGCAAACGCTTGACTTAAGCCACAACCAGCTTACCTTTCTTCCTCCAGAGATAGGGCAAATCTCCCAGCTGCAAAAACTTGACTTAAACAGCAACCAGCTTACCACCCTTCCTGTAGAGATAGAGCAGCTATCGCAGCTGCAAACGCTTGACTTAAGCCACAACCAGCTCACCTCCTTTCCGACAGAGATAGTTCAGCTATCTCAGCTGCAAGACCTTAACTTAAGAAACAACCAGCTTACCTCCCTTCCTGCAGAGATAGAGCAGCTATCTCAGCTGCAAACGCTTGGCTTAAGCCACAACCTGCTTACCTCCTTTCCAGCAGAGATAGCTCAGTTATCTCAAATGCAATACCTTGACTTATACCACAACCAGCTTACCACTCTTCCTGCAGCGATAGGACAGCTATCTCAGCTGCAAGAGCTTTACTTAAGCCACAACCAGCTTACCACTCTTCCTGCAGCGATAGGACAGCTATCTCAGCTGCAAAAGCTTGACTTAAGCCACAACCAGCTTACCTCCTTTCCGGCAGAGATAGTTCAGCTATCTCAGCTGCAAAAGCTTTACCTAGAAGGCAATCAGCTTACCTCCCTTCCTGCAGAAATAGGACAGCTATCGCAATTGCAAAGCCTTGACTTATCTAGCAACCAGCTGACCTCTCTTCCTGCAGAGATAGGGCAGCTATCTCTGCTGAAATATCTTAACTTGGAAAACAACCAGCTAACTGCTCTGCCTGCAGAAATAAGGCGGATATCAAAGCTGCAAACGCTTAACTTGCAAATAAGCCAGCCTACCTTCTTTCCTCCTCCTGAAATAGGGCGGATATCAAACCAGTTAAATCTTAAGTTAAATGGAAATCCACTGCAAAACATTCCTGATCAAATCAAGAAGCGTTTTAAGCTGTAGCTGAAAAAGTTGCCTTCATCCCCTAATGTTTTAATGGAATGAAGGAGGTTGTTTTCAATAAGTGTTAAAAACATAGAAAACTTCCCAGCTTAACAAGAGGCATTATCCTCTGAGGTCTTATCTGTTAAGAGAGAAAGAATGTTGAGCAACGTTTTATATTCCGCTATTTCCAAGTTTAAAAGTTAAGGGTCTGTCTACAGCATTTTCTTGCATTTTTTGCTTTTCCCTTATATACGTTGATGCTAAAAAAGCAAAAATATGTACAAATTTTAAAGAGGCTCTACATTGAATTCTAGCTCTTCTACTACCATTGAACATCTACCTAATGAAATACTAGTCCCTATTTTAAAAGCTTGCGCAAGCCCTTCCTTATTTAGTGTATGTGGAAGATGGCACCATCTCCTAGCTAATGAAGTCATGCCCTCGTTTTATAAGCAAATAGGTAAGGTTCATGTTCCTCAAGGTAATATTAAAGAGCAGTCTCTTATTTTAGAGAAGATTTATAAGCTAAAAGAAGAGCTTTCTGAAACAGCTAAGGTAGATGCAATCTTTAAACAAACCTTTGCTTTAGCTAGCTCTCTTTCGCCTTTAGAATTAGAATTTAAGTGGATAACTGAGAAAAAAAGATATTTTACTCTGGCTAATTACTCCTCTTATCTTTTAAATATTAATCGCCTCTTAATATGGAAAAAATTACCTGGTGGAGAGGAATACTTAAACCAGGAAGCAATCAAATATTTGCCTTTAGAAAAAAAAGGAAAGCTTTTTAGTAATTGGATTAAAAGGTATGGCAAAGACATTACGAGCTTAAATCTAAGAGAAATTGGCTTAACCTTTTTACCCCCAGAGATAGTGCAGTTATCTCAGCTACAACGCCTTTACTTACAAAACAACCAGCTTACCACTCTTCCTGCAGAGATAGGACAGCTTTCTCAGCTGCGAAGGCTTGGTTTAGGCAGAAACCATCTTACCACTCTTTCGGCAGAGATAAGGCACTTAGCTAAGCTGCAAGTGCTTGCCTTAGACAGCAACCAGCTCACATACCTTCCTGCAGCGATAGGGCAGCTATCTCAGCTGGAAGAGCTTCACTTAGAAAACAACCAGCTCACCTACCTTCCCCCAGAGATAGGGCAGCTATCTGAGCTGGGAATACTTAACTTAAGCAACAACCAGCTCACCATCCTTCCCGCAGCTATGGGGCAGCTATCTCAGCTGCTAATACTTTACTTAAATAGCAACCAGCTCACCTCCCTTCCTCCTGAGATAGGACAACTTTCCCACCTGCAAAAGCTTGACTTAAAAAGCAATCAGCTTACCGCTCTTCCAGTAGAGATGGGGCAGCTATCGCAGTTGCGAAGGCTTGGCTTATCTAGCAACGAGCTGACCTCTCTTCCTGCAGAAATAGGGCAGCTATCGCAGTTGCAAGAGCTTTACTTAGAAGGCAACCAGCTTACTTCCCTTACTCCAGAGATATGGCGGCTTTCTCACCCGACTTTGACAGTTGCATACATTCGAAACACTTAAGTTGCTAACGATCAAAAGCTTTTAATTTATAGTATTGTGCATGCAAATATTGTTAATCTACTCATTAAAAGCTGATATAAAGGAGCGCATGTATATAAGAATGAAGACATCTAAAAAAGCAAAATATCCCACTTTGCAAGTTGTTGAGGGTGTAAGGGAAGGCAAAAAGGTAAAGCAGCGCACGATTGCTCATTTAGGAGTGATCAAAAACCAACAAGATTTACAGCGACTTAAGAATCTAGCGGATAAGCTTATTTAGGGATTAGAAAAAGAAGGCCTTGAAATTGACCCTAGCTTCGAAGTTAAAGAATTAAAACATAAAAAACTATATATAATGCTTTTGGATTAGTTCTCGATTGACTGATGGACCTAACAGGTTTTAATAAGGTCATCCATTCAGCTGGGCGAAAACATCATTTCAGCCTAGAGGAAAGTATTAAGCTCATGCTGGTGCAAAAACTTGATTTACCTAGCAGTAAGCAAAGAACCTATAAGCGCCAAGAAGAGCATGGTTTTCAAGGAATTGATTTATAGCCTATTTATCGCTCGATGGGTGCTATTGCCTCCTTGGAGGAGGCTATTCAACAACAGGCTTTTCTCATCCTCAACAACTTACGTTTCTAGATGAGGTCGCTTCTTCTTTCCTTAAGTAATAGAGTTTTTGCTTTTATTGATCCTTTCGGATGATTACTTTTTAGCAAAGCTTGGCGAGCCAGTAAATTAGAAGACTTGGCCTTAATTGAAGTATTTTCCCACGACATCCATTAAACTCTCCCCTGCTTAGCAAATAAAAAAAGCTCTATAGGATGTTTGATACCTGCTAAAGAGGGATTAGCTTTTTTGGAATATAAAAGAAGAGCTTTAATGAGGAGATAAGCGTATTGATGGGATATTAAGTGGATTTACAGAACGAAAGCCCATAAATAGCTTTAGGGAATCCTTCATAAAGAACTTCTGCGCAACAATTCAAAGTATGACCAGTCCTCACCTTATCTTTGACTAACAAAATCACTTTATCTTGCACATTAATTTCTTTTTTTAATAAAAAAGAATTGGTACTTAAATAATTCCCTCGCTGTTTTGCTTTTCCTTCATAGTCCTCATTCCACAAACTTTTATACAAAAGGGATTGCACCGGGCGCTTCACTATCTCTCCTAAAGATTCTGCTAATAAAAGGCTTGTATTATACCCTTGTGAGATACGCTGCGTAAAGGTTAAGGGTACGGGTACAATTAAATCGGGTAACGGCCATTTTAGATTTAAGAGCTGTAAAACCATGTAAGCTGCTGCCCCTTGAGCAAGATAGGGTTGATTCGCATACTTAAGCTTATTTATTAGAGAAGCTGCCACATCCTGATCATCAAATGCTGCTGCATATTTTTTTAGAACAGGTGGTTGCATAAAGCAAAGATAGCAAATAGGATGTTCAGGTTCATACTCTGCACTAAAGCAGCAGGGACAGCGCTCTTCCATATTTATAAGAGTCAGTTGAAGAGCACACTTAAAGCAAAGGCCCCCTTTACCATGGCAAACAGGAGTAGCACAATGCATGCATCTTAAAGGATAAATAAAATCGACAAAAGCAGCTAAAATATTGCCCAGCTTGGCCATTATCTTACAGGAATCTCTTCAAACATTTTTTGCATTTGCTGCTCCATATAAACATTTATAGTAGAATGGTATTCAGGATAGTTTAATTTAAACCATGCGTTTAACTTATGGACCACTTGCAAAAAATCTGGCTTACTATAAGCAGAATTTTTCATGCGCTCATCTTTTGTAAGCTTACCCACATCTAAATGTATAGCCCTATCTTGTACAAAGCCTGTATTATGCATGACGCCATGATCTCTATCGTAAATGCCTTTGTTATATTCTAAGAGATAAAGATCGAAGATCTGTTGGATGCGTTTTTTTACCCCCGACATATCTTGTGCCCCCATGAGGGTCATCATTTCTGCACGAGTAGTATTAGCCTTCTCTTGAAGAATAAAAGGTACCTGATCTAAATCGACCTGCCTCTCTATGCCTATTTTATCTTTAACAGCCACAATTTTATGCAAGTTAACACTCTTATTTAAATGTATATAAATTAAACCGGCCTCATGAGCATGAATGTTATAAGCTAAGCGATAACCATCAAAAACACTATTTAATAACCTATGCTTACGCTCTCTTTGCTTGTCTTTGTAAACTTTCAGCGGACCTATGGGAGGAATAAGAGAAATAAAAACAGAAGGTTTAAGATGCTTAAATTTAAAAAATTTTAGAATATATTTATCGTCTGCGCTCTTAAAAGCATAGGACTGAGCCCCTTTTCCAACATAGTAAAATTTTTGATCCAAAATATTATCGAGTTGCTGTTGCTCTTCTTTAGGCAGAGAGGGAACTTCCCATTCGTGGCGATAAGGCATATTATAGCTAATATTAGATAATCGAAAATCATCGGTCATTTTAAAATATAAGCGTGTTAAGCCAAAGAGCCCTAAACTTATCAATAACACCCTTACCCATTTATTGAGGAATTTATTTCTTGTATTTTTAAAGAGCGTTTTGCACATGCTATTCTTCCTAGCCTCTGGATTAAAGTAAAAAAGTCAAATTATAAATTATCAGCAAGTATGTGTAAAGCATAAGTCCCTAGACACACTGTTAATCGATCCATCTTAAAACCACACCCTTTACCCCTAGAAAGCAAAACCTCATTTAATTTTTTTGGTTTAATGTTTTAGCTGCTTTTAGAGCCAGTGGCTGAATACCTATGATCTCTAACCCCTTAAGAATACGAACATTTTTTATATCAAACTAATCCACCAAGCTTTAATTAGATAAATTGCTTTCAACTCCTGAATGACTCGGCTTTTAGTAAGCGGTCACAGGAAGCAGCGTTATTCAACCTTTTGATACTGAGTAAAAAAATGCAAATTAAAAAGCTCAGCAAATAAAATACAGGTATTAGTGCGTATTATTGACTTTGCAGACGTCCAAACAATCGCATCTGAAAAGCTGGATTATCCATAACCGCCTACCGATTTTATCAAAAACTTAGCAATCAAAAATCTATTAGCCGATTAAACTTTTACAGGGTTTAGATGGAATGAAAAAATTATAATTTTTTAAAAACCTAGCCTGCCAGCAAAGGCTTTGAGGACAATTAACTTTCTATTAATTAACCTACAACTCATAAAAAAATACTACAAAAAAATTTAACGAGGCCATTCTCCTCTCACCTTTTCGTTAATTTAAATTTTTTCATTTAATTTTTTCTTGCAGTTTTGGTACCCTCCAATTTTTACAAGGAATAGATATGCTCAGACGATTACTCAGTTCCCTCCAAAAGCTTGCTGAACCAGGCAAGCCCCTTCATAAGCTTCACCCTTTAATCAATGCGAATGATACTTTCCTTTACGAAGCGGCTGTGAATACAAGGCGAGCTCCCCATATCCGAGATGCTATTGACGTTAAGCGCTGGATGATCCTTGTGGTTATTGCTCTGTTGCCCTGTATTATAATGGCCATATGGAACACCGGTTTACTTAAATATGTCTATAGTAGCGGCGACTATAAATTAATGAATGAATATCTAGAGGCAAGTAAAAATTTCCAGGCTTATTGGGCTTTTGCTACATACGATAGCCGCTATATCCCTATTATTATGGAAGGGCTTAAAATCTTCCTTCCTCTAACGCTTCTTTCCTATGCAGTGGGAGGCTTTTGGGAGGCTTTCTTTGCCTGCGTAAGAAAGCATGAAATTTCAGAAGGGTTTCTCGTTACAGGTATTTTATATGTACTTATCCTTCCTCCCACTATCCCTTATTGGATGGCAGCGGTGGGTGTCTCTGCCGGTGTAGTCTTAGGTAAAGAGATTTTTGGAGGCTCGGGCATGAATATTGTTAATCCCGCACTCGCATGCCGAGCGTTTCTCTTTTTTACTTTTCCAGGAAAAATGAGTGGCGACGTATGGGTAGGATCTAATCCTACTATTATACGCGAAAGCCTGCTTAAAATGAATCAAGAAGGGCAGACTACAGCCTTTGATGGATATTCCCAAGCGACAAAATTAGCTATTTTTAATGTCCCTCAGGACATTAAACGTATTCATATCGATACGATTGCTACCCATACTATAGGAACAGATGTAAGCACAATCCAGACCATTCGTACGCAATTTGATCAATGGAATTCCCTTACTCATCAAAATGCCACGCTAGGCCAGCTTACGATGGATCAAATAAAAAGCTTTGTGACTAGCCCTCTTGCTGAAGGAGGGTTGGGTCTTTCCAGTGGATATTATGAAGATGCTTATCGCTTCTCTTCCTTAAATTACGGCCTGGGGAATAATCATGACTGGAGCTTTTTTCTAGGCAATAAACTAGGTTGCCTAGGTGAGACCTCCACTTTAGCTTGCCTTTTAGGCGCTCTATTTCTTATATGGACTGGCATTGGTTCATGGCGAACCATGTTAGGAATGCTGCTAGGCGCATTTGGGACGGCTCTTTTATTTCAGCTAAGTTCAAGCTATTTGTTCCCTAACCAGGGAGCATGGACAGCCGCCCAGTTTGGTTTTCCCGCCTATAAACATCTTCTATTGGGAGGGCTTGCTTTTGGATTGGTTTTTATGGCGACTGATCCCGTTTCCTCTCCCTCCATTCCTCTTGCCAAATGGATATACGGAATTTTCTGTGGCATGGTGACTTTAGTCATCCGTGTCATCAATCCGGCTTATCCTGAAGGGGTAATGCTAGCTATTTTAATGGGCAACGTCTTTGCCCCTTTATTTGACTACTATGCCGTCAAGCACTTTAGAAAAAGGAGCATTAGCCGTGTCCGCATCCGTTCCTAAAAAAGCCATGAGCAATACTTACACTATCTTTTTTATGATTGTTTTAAGTTTTGCCTGTGCCCTTATTTTATCGATTTTGGCAAGTGTCTTAGAAAAGCCTAAAGAAGTGGCCAAAGAGCTAGATAAAAGCAAACAAATGATGATTGCTGCTAAGCTTTTGGATCACCAGGATTATTTCCTTGTACAAGACCCTCAAGGGAATTACCTCTCTGCCACCTATGAAGAAGGAAGGTTAGTTCCTAGCAATTCTTCCCAGATGGCTACCAAAAGCCAACTGCTTGATATTTATAGTAAACGTATAATCCCCTTGCTGGTAGACAAAGAGGGTAATATCAAAACTTTTGAGGAAGAGAAAATCAACTATAATGATTATCTTGCGGCTTACCGCAAAACGGGTTACCATCAACTACCTCTTATGCTGGTTTACAAAATCCTTCCCAATCCGGCTGATAAAGAGAGCAACATCAACTCTGCAGCGGAAGGATATGTTATACCTATCAATGGCTTGGGCTTATGGGATGCCATTTATGGCTATTTAGCTATCAAACCTGATGGCAACACGGTGATAGGCATTTCTTGGTATGATCAGAAAGAAACGCCTGGTTTGGGGGCCAACATTTCTGAAGCCTACTGGCAAAGTCTTTTCCCTAATAAGCAAATTTTTCAACAGAATGCTGATGGCAAAACTGATTTTAAGTCAGCGCCGCTCGGCCTTACTGTTGTCAAAGGCAAAGTTGCCGAAAGCTTAGGCACTATCCCTAAAGCCAAAAGCGCCGTTGATGGCATGGCAGGTGCTACTCTTACAGGTAATGGAGTCACCGATGCCTATCGCAATGTCCTTGCACCCTATCGTCCCTTTCTTACTAAGCTTCATCAGACTTACTCTCTTTCTCAAGAAAAAATGCATAACTGATAAAGAGGCTCTCTTGCCGCCTTAAAAATAAACGATAAGCAAAGCAACCCTTGAAACAAATAGTATTAAAGATTATAAGAAAATTCAATTGTAGATGAAAAACATAACGCTGTCTTTTGCTTAAGGAGGAAGATCGAATGGTATCGACAAATGCATCTGCTCGTTCATATTTGACTTCTCAGCTTTGGGGAGGCAATCAAATCCTAGTAGCGGTACTGGGCATTTGTTCGGCTTTAGGGGTAACTAACAGGCTCTCTGTCTCACTCACCATGGGCCTTTCGGTAGCCTTTGTCACCGCTTTTTCTTCCTTATTTGTTTCACTTCTTAGAAAAGTTACTCCCGATAGCGTACGTATGATTACCCAACTAGCCATCATTTCTGTTTTTGTAATTATCATTGATCAATTCTTACAAGCCTATTTTTTTAGCATCTCTAAAGTTTTAAGCGTTTTTGTGGGACTAATTATTACTAACTGTATAGTCATGGGACGTACCGAGGGTATGGCAAAAAACGTAGGACCCCTCTGTGCATTCATGGATGGGCTAGGCGCTGGCTTAGGCTATGCATGGGTGCTAATGGTAGTAGGTGGTATTCGAGAATTGTTCGGCTTTGGACAGCTGTTTGGCTACCAAATTATTCCCTATAGTTGGTATGCGACAGCTACCCACCCCAATGGGTATGATAATTTTGCTCTGATGGTTAGCCCCCCAGCTGCTTTTTTTATTATAGGCGGCATGATCTGGGTATTTAACACACTCAATAGGAACGAAGGATAAAAGTTTATGTGGATGGGAAATTACGAGCCTTTAAATTTATTAGGCCTTCTTTTACAAGCTGTATTTATTGAAAATTTCCTTTTAGCTAACTTTTTAGGCATGTGCACCTATTTAGCCTGCTCGACCAAATTAAAAACAGCCAATGGTCTAGGCTTAGCGGTTGTATTTGTCCTCACTGTTTCCGGCATCCTCAATTGGTTTGTCCATCGTTTTGTTACAGGTGCAGGAGCTCTTAGCTGGCTTTCTGTTTTTGGCCTTGAAGCTTCTCAAATCAACCTAAACTTTTTAGAATTTTTACTTTTTATTTCCGTTATTGCAGGCTTTGTGCAAATCCTTGAAATCATCATAGAAAAGGTTGCTCCCGCTTTATATATGTCTTTAGGACTTTATCTACCCCTGATTGCCGTTAATTGTGCCATCTTAGGAGCCTGCCTTTTTGCTGTTACGCGCGATTATCCTTTTTGGCCCAATCTGGTGTATGTTTTTGGCTCAGGTCTCGGTTGGTGGTTAGCCATAGCTCTTATTGCCGCTATCCGCGAAAAACTAGCCACCTCGAAAGTAATCCCCGCTCTTAAAGGAATGGGCATTACTTTCATGATGAGTGGATTAATGGCCATGGCTTTTCAAGGATTTACAGGGATTAAACTAGCCATACCTACAGGCAAGCCATCAAATGCCGACACGCAGATGATGCCATTTTCCCAGGTAGAAAAGATATATAGTGAGACGCCTTTAAAAAGCTAATTAATCACGGTTATAGCAATTAAAAAACTTTCTTCTTAGGCCTACTTACCATCCTTCTCTATTTTATAGGAGGAGAGTCCCTTTTCATTCTAAATTTCTTATTCGAAAATAAAGTTAAAGGAATAAATGCTTGCGTATAAAATTATTCTCTAAAGGCCTCAAGAACCTTTAAAAATTGAATAGACGCTCATTATTCTCCTCCTAAAAAGCCAATAGATACCCTACTAGCTTGGATGATGTTAGCGTGCTTATATTCTGAGTAATTGACTTAAATATTCTAAAGTTCCTATCTGTTGCATGAAGTTTTTTAAATACGTTACATTAAAGTAAGCATTGTCAGGACATTTCTATATAAATAAATTTTTAGTTTATTTGCATAAAACTTTCAAAAAACATTTTTCTTCCCTTTTTAGTGTTAAAAATAGTGCGATCTTCAGGATTTTCTCCTTCTAAAAATCGTAAGGGATAAGAATAGTGGTCACTGATTCTTCAATCGATAAGCTTACAAAAGCCTAGTATGTTAACTAGGGGCGTACTAGAAAAAATTACCGGGCCTCTTAAATCTTTAAGAAACAAGCCCCATAAAGCGAGGCAAGGCCTATTAGTCCGAGGGCTTTAAACCTCCTATCTAGTGGTTAGTCTTATTCGCTTTTTTGTTCTCAAGAAAAACCTAAAAACAAGCCAATTTTTATCTTTTTCTATCTTCTCATTCTGTAAGCTGCTTAAATTTTCATTAAAATAGGATAGGAGGCTACTGGCTACCTTATGGGTTTTTTTCATTTATCGCCCTCTTTTCCTCATAAACTATTATAATTAAAAAATTAAAATCAGCTTTTTATAAAACTATTTATAATAAAAAAATAAAATATTATAATTAAGTTAATAAAAGTAATTGTTTTTAAGAAAATAAGGCGGGTAAACTGGAGGAAATGTATGAATCCAGAAAAACTAGGCATGCGCTTGGAAGGCAATCATCAATATTTCCTTAATTCAACCGAGCAGGCCTCATCAAGTGAAAAAGAAAAAAGCATTCAAAACCAGGAAACTCCCTCAGAAGTTGAAGAAAAAATAATAGAAACAACTCCTTTTACGATAGATAAAAAAAACACTTTAGAGCTTGAAGCAAAAAAGCGGCATTTGGAAGTCCAACAAGCTTTACCAAGAAATGAAACTAGTAGCGAGCGCCCAACAAAAAAAACCAAAGCAGATACCACTCAAAGTAGTGCTTTAGCTGAAACAGAAGATATTTTAAGCAAATCCTTAAACCCTGAACCCTACTACGAGGCAATGAAAAAGTGTTTTGGCCAGGCAACAGCTAATAAAAGCATCCCTAAGATTAAACAATTAATTGCTCAACAAAAGGTGAAGACAGAAAGAGACCTTGCCAATGTTATCTTTAATATGGTTGCGAATAAATTTGCGTTGAATAAGCCAGTGACGGGAGAAGAAATCACAAAAATGCATGCCGCTTTGTTTGAAGAACCCTTAAAAGAATTTAGCGAGCATTTTTCTTCATTAAAACAAATCCCAGAAAAACCTCATGCAGCCTATCTTGTGAAAAGCTTATCTGACTGCTTCCAAGCTCTTTCTGCCTATAAGACATGTGAGGATGCTTCGCAGGCAGCAAGGGACTATCTTGACAAAAAACCAGAACCAGCCAGCTATCATCGAGGGTTGCCAGGATTTTTAAGGGACTGTCCTCCAAGCGAAATACCAGAACAACTTAAAAAAATAAAACAAATGAACGAAGAGATTGGTAATCTCTTTGAGCAAGCTTATGAAAAGTATCAAAAAGAAATCATTGATTATCAAGAGGGGCTAAAGCAATTTCCTCTTCTAAGTACTCATGCTCTCGGAAGCACAAATGTTAACGAGACATACATTTTACAAGCCAAGGGCGAGAAACTTTTTATATTCAAGCCTTGTATACAAGACAATTTTAGCCAAGATCCTACGATGGGTAGCAGAGAACAAGCAGCTTCTGGCATTAATTTAAATGGGATGTTTCCTATTCCAAAGACGGTGCAAATCAGTTTCAACAACTGGCAAGGCTCAGCTCAACTTTTTCTGCAAGAAGCTAGAAACATTTCCGAAATAGAGCAAATGCAAGCAACTGTTTCCCCAAGGGAGATGCATGCTTTGGCTATCTTTGACCTTATTTCTGGTAATGGCGATAGGCACTCGGGTAATATCTTATACAAAGCCATAGAAAATTCCTCCCCCACCCAATATAAAGCTTATGGAATTGACCACGATCGCTGCTTTAAAGGTATAGGGGAACCATTGAAAATGGAGTATTTGTCTCACCCTGCATTTAAAGCCCCATTCGACCAAAACTTGATAAGATTAGTGGATAAGACAGCAAGAGAAGGCTATGCAAAATATATGCAAAGCCGCGAAATGCCAGAAGAAGCGCTTGAATGGATGAACGAAGCTTGCCAAATTTTAGAAAAAGCTATTAAAGAAAATAAAAACTCTTTAGGGATCATCAAGCAACTTATGGAGAAGTGGAATCAGAAGCTTGAGAGGCAGGATGAAGGGTTTGATCATTATTGAGCCAACTCTCACCTTTTATAAAAAAATAATAAATGCTAACTTTAAATAAAGTAATTGAGAGAAAAAACATGCAAATAAAGCTTTTAATCAACCCTCGTAATCAGGGCATTGCTGCGGAATTAATTCCTGGGGTAGAAATAAAAATTCATGAGAAATGGATGCTTGATGCTATTACGGCTTCAGGAATTACTGTTTCCAAGGAGTTTAAAGAGCAATACCACACCGGATGGTATATTTATCCCACTGAAAATAAAGCTATTTTTGCTAAAGTTTTCGAGCAGTTTTACTTTGTGCATGGGTTACAGCAACAGGGTTATTACTGGAGAGAAAAAGACGAAGATGATCAGCTTTCCTTGGAAGAAAAGTTAGCGAAGATTATCATGTTAAGTTAGGTAGACTTTGCTAAAAAGTGGTAGCCTTTAGACAAATAATAGAGTGTTTTCTCTAGCAAATTTTATCCTATAAGAGGTTGAAGAATTTGTTTCATGAGAGCTACCATCCATTTCTCAAGAAAATTTGGCATAGTATTCTTGGGCCTCTATGAGCTTATTAAGCTCATCTAAGCTATCCATTTCTATCTTAAAAAGCCACCCTTCCTTTTCAGGAGAGATATTTACTAGATCTGCTGCCGAAGACAGGGCAGCGTTAGCCTCTATAATGGTGCCTGAAACAGGAGAATAGATATCTGTAGCGGCTTTAGTAGATTCAAGAACAGCAGCTTCTTCGCCAGCCCTTACTTTTTTGCCTATTTTCGGCAATTCTACATAGACAATTTCGCCCAATTCTTTCTGTGCATGCTTAGAAACACCTACAATTCCTATGCGATCTGCAACTTCAATCCATTCATGCGTATCGGCAAATTTCATTTTCTCTCCTAGGAAAAAAGCAATTTTTATAGTTTTAATTTGCATCAAATTTAAGGAGGCTACATCCTTACATCCATTCCCAACTTTAAATCTTTGTAGCTTAAACGATCCTTTGAATCGTCTCAATGGATAGTTTGAAGAAAATGGTTTTGCCTCTACTTGACCAAGCTTAAACTGCTCCATAAGGAAGGTTGTTGCTCGATTTGAAAGTCACGGGTGACCACTGAAAAATGTTGGGAAGACTCATTTTTGCGGTTAACTTTATAAGTAAACCCTAAGCGATCGAATTGCTCGGGATCATAGCCGACCAAGCAATGACTAGGAATAAAAATTTTCAGTGTATAACTTTGAGAAGAAAGCTGGCTCTTGACTTTCAACTCGTTAGCATCGCAAAGTTCATGCTTATCTTCTGTTCTAAAGCGTGTCATTTCACCTGCTTGAATGCCATCAACAGCTTCTGGTAGGAAGAAAAAATGATGGCAAAAGCGTGTGTTAAATCCGGAGGTTTTCACATCCCGGGTATCAATCATTAATTCCACACTATCGCCTCGGCTTATATCAGGATGATAAGCTTGTTTAAACGGCTGTGAGACTGCTACTAAGCACTCTAGACCTTGTTCATTCCATCCTAAAGAAACTTTAGAAAAATGCTCTTCTCCACAAAGGTAGCTAGTATCTGCTAGCAAATACTTTTGGCCGCTAATACCCTTAGGCGCATAATGACAATCACCTTTCAATTGAAAAAAATTAACCGGTGATAATGAGAATGATTCTTCTTCAAACATATATCTTTATATTTAAACCGCTTTAAAGAAAACCTTTAGGGATGTTTTAGCTATTTCTTCAGCTTACCTATTTGGCTTTTAGGAGTCCTAATGAATTTTCTTTAAAGCATTTATTTTTTATTCTTCTTTAGCTTTATTCATGTAATCAAGTGACAAAGCTTTCTTTTCTTTAAGCATCTGCAGCAATTTTTGCATATAGATACGCTGTCCCTCAGCAGAGAGGACATTATACAATTGATGCACTTTGGGTCCGGCCACTGCGCTAGTCGAAGCTTCTCTTTTTTCTAAGTGGAAAAAATTAATATCTCCATTTCCTGGAGTATTGACTTGGCTCCATGCCCCCACTTGCATAGCAAAAATTTCATGAGCATTCAAATCACTGTTTAAGTCGCTACGTAAGCCGCGGTAAGCTGTTTGAATTAACTTCCATTGGTTCTCTAAAGGCTGGCGTTTCGCTAGCTTCTCCTCAGATCCTTCCTGAGCGGTATCAATCCAATTTTGCGCATTAGAAGGATCTTTTTCCAAGCTACGGCGAACCTCACGCATGTAAGCATATAAACGCAATGAGGCCAAGTAATCCCCTAAGAAAATAGGAGGTGCCGGTTGAGGAGCCGTGGCTTCCCTATAATCTGCTTCAATAGCTTTACGTATTTTTGCAAAATATTGATCCGCTACCAGATCCTGTACATCTGCTAAAGGTTTCCACGAGCCATCAGTTTTTTTATATTGTGAAGGCTCTTTCTCACGAATTTTTACGTAATAAGCTTCTAACTCTTTCTGTAGTAAGGGCTCTAATACATCTTGCTCCTCTGCTTCAGCGAAAGTCATAATTTCATGCTCAGAAGCCCGATCAATAACCCTTATACGATAATAGGTGAGATTATCAGGAGAATACTGCGTAAGCTTTTCTGCTGCTGAATTGATAGCTTCTCCTTGTAAAGAAGCTTGCTCTAATAGCTGTATAAGTTCTGGCCGTTTTTCTCCCACAGCAAAGGCTACTTTGCCACCCTTAGTGCCAATTGACACCTCGCTTTTCTTAGCAGCAGCCTTCTCTAATGCTTGCTTTATCCATTCAGGATGGAGATCAACGATCGCAGCGCGGGCAAAAGCATCCACCAGCCCTCTGGTTTTATCGTCTAAATCATCTAAAGCTAAGAAACGTTCCTCGCGCGTGCTCCCTTTTCTAATCCCTAATTCTGGAAATTTCTTTTTTAATATCTCCCAATTGTGCTCTTCAACTTCCCAATTCCAGGTGTCTTTAATGCTGACCTTAGCTTGAAGATCTCTTTTATTTACCTGTGCTACTTCCAGAATATAACGCTTATGCAGTAATTCGGGAAACTTTTTGGCTATTGCTTCCCGGGTTAAAAATTTAGTCGGTAACACTAAAAGGTGTTTGGTATCTTCTGGACGTTGGCTGACGGCGTTAAGATAAATTTCTAGCTTTTGCATTTTGCGATAGCTATCCATTCGCAAGCTTTCTGGTAGTTGAAAAATTTGCCCTACAACTCCTTCCTTTGTATATCCTTGAAGTTTTGTGATGCTAAATGGATCCACGACTAGCGCATTACCAATATCATGGAAAAGCCGGCGAAATAACAAAACATCTCGCCAAACTTTTATTGCTTTATTTTGGTCCATCCCCATACGGCGTAACTGCTCATCGAAATATTGCTGTAGGTTAGCTACTCCTAAATTAGGATTGTTTATATTTTCCTGATAACTTTTGGCAGCATGTTGCATCAACTCCGCTAAAGCTTCTTCTTTTGAAACTCTATAGCCTTTTTGTTCAGCTATTTTAGCACTGTTGATAATGAATTGAGCAATAAGACGCACAAAACGAGGGCCAAACCAATCCTCTGCCGTATGGTATCCAAAAAGAGAAAGGTCTTGATAGTCAAGATTATCATCAGAAGGCAGCCAAGAATATTGTCTTTCTTGATAGCGTAAAACTTGTCTTAACAAGGGGGCCGGAAATTGCTTCTCTTGTAGGAACAAACTTATACGCGCTTGCAACGCCTCCATCTCCACGGGATTAGTAGTTGCTTGCAAAAGATTATAATTAGCCTTCATCTGAGGAGCAAAATAAGACCAGGCGGACTCGACATTGATAAATCCGGCTTGCGGATGACTGTAAAGAGAAGAACGTTTTTCTTTCTCAGAACGTGCCCTTAAATCTTTTGCCAGCTCAGCAGAATAGTGTGATGCCAACACCAATCCCATTCCACTTTCTAAAAAATCCTTATATATAACCCCATCATTTAAGAAATTAGGTCCCCAAACTCCTCCTAAAAGAAGTTTATCTTGCCTATCCGTGCTAATAAAATTAGATAGCTCATCAAGCTCTAAACGCTTTACTGCAGTACCGTCTACGGCTGTAAAAACCGTTTGTTCATGAGGATATTCGGTGTTAAGCGTGTTAAAAGTGCCGAAGAAAGAAAATGAAATGACAATCATCACCGTAATGACAATGAAGAAATAACGTTGATGCTTTCGTAAAAATTCTAACATGATTATGGCTATCTCCTTAAAAATCAGAAAGAGAAGATCCTAACAAAAAAGCTGCTTTCTCTCAAAGGATATCTCTTTTCTTCTTTTTAATAGGTAGAGGCCTCCACCTAATTTTCTTAATTATTGACTTTTTTAAAATAGCCTTACAGAGAGAAGAATTTAAAGAAGGCCCCTTCACGAATAGATAGGAATATTTTCTTAAGCCCCTTGAAGCATACTATAATAAAGGCTTCTTATTCTCAACATTTACCCTGCGATAAAAAACGCTTATTCTCTAACCGCGCATGAAGCACGAAAGTATTGTCCTGGCTAATGCCCCGTTCATTAAAAATCTCTCTATATTTCCGCCCATTCTTTTCTAGCAATTTTTTTCAAATTGTAGAACCAGTAAATGTCTTAGCTGGTGACGAATCTCTTCCAATTGGTTAGTACCTGCCCCTTCTTCTAAAACATAACTATAACTTTTCATCGCTTCCAACACCTCTGTCCCTGTTTTTAGTACAGCTTTAAGCAGCGACTCATCAGGAAAAGCAATAGATAAAGTACCTTGATGTAAAAAACCCTCACGGGTACGTCGTTGTGCCGCCCCACCGATCTTTTTACCTTCAACCATCACGTCATAAACAGTAGGCTTTGCCATGCAAAAATGACGGCAAAGCTCATTGTTAAAAAGAGGTTCGATCTTTAAGAAAGTAGTCACAATTTCATTTTTGAATGCTTTTACCGCTTCGGCCACCTGCTGATTCACCCAAGCATAATTATCAAGCGTGTTTAAAGAATAGCGAGGATGTTTAGCAGGTATGATGACTGAGAAAGCTAGATCGGTCAAATGAAAAACTATTCCCCCTCCTGTCGGCCTGCGCCCTAACTGCAGTCCATGCTTTTGCACTCCTTCGACATCTAAAAAATGTAGAGGATTAATAAAATATCCATAGGTCGCACAAGGACCCTGCCAGCCATAAAAACGCAAGATAGGATTTGCCGTGCACCCGATGTTTTGCAAAAGCTTTAAATCCCTATCCATATTGTTTTGAGCGGTGTCTACAGCGTCCTGAAGGATGATCCACTTCATTGCTTAAGCCTATGCTTTAATTTCAAAAAGTTAATAGAGAAAGATCTAGCAGCTTCATTAGTTTCGGATAATAAGAGAATTGAGTTTATCTGATAATCTATCGCCGAAAACATATCCCCGATGTTTTAAACTATGCGTATGGGGATCTTTATCATTTAACACATAGATGGATCTTGGCTTAGCATAGGCAATCATTAAATAACGTCCCCCTTGCGCATGCGAAAGATAGCTTAAATCAAGGGGAAGATCGGGCTTAAAGAAAACTCCATTGCCTAATGTTTGGGGAAGAATAACAGGTGGGATTTCAAGCGATGAGGAAGGTTGCAAACAAATAACAAGGCCACAGACTAAGGGCTGCACACAGCTTTTATCTTGGAGAGAACCTACACTTTGTAAAAATTGATTGTAAAGAGCATCGGTGTTTACGTTAGCTTGCCCAGATTGACCGACAAGCAACTGATCATACCCTATACGTAGTCCTCGTGCTTCCATCAATTCCTGAGCAATTTCTGCTAAGCGTCGATTTAACACCTGTTTCTTGATTCGCTCATCTTTCCGATAGAGATCCCGCCCGCAAAGGAATACATTTTCAGTATTTTGCGATTGCGGAGCAATATTTTTAAAAGTTAAAGAAAGGAGGCCATCAATTGCCGTATTAAGCTGTTGAATTTGCTCTAAGGAAAAAAGGCCATCAAACTCAATGGTCCCATGTTTGTAGAAATAATCTCGGTGAGATTTATCAGTGGCTAGTTTCATTATGTTTAAAATTTGGGTTAAATGTTTGCAAAGTCTAGAAAAAAGAATAACATAAAAAACAGTTAATTATCTTGAGAAATATACTTTTTTTCCATAACCGCTTGTAGCAAAAATTAAAGTTTTATTAAAAGCTACCTCAAAAATAAAAAGTGGAGTAAAATTTAACCCATGAACGCATACGATGAACTCATGAAACGTGCTACCGAGATAGAACATAAGATTGGTTATACCTTTAAAGACCGAGCTTTATTAGCTTTAGCTTTTGTGCATAGATCTTACGTCAACGAAAACAAAGAAGTGGGGAAACACAATGAACGCTTAGAGTTTTTAGGAGATTCGGTTCTAGGCATGCTCATTGCAGACTATCTTTATTGCTACCTGCCCTCCACTTCGGAGGGTGAGCTCTCTGTTCTTCGCTCCCGTTTAGTAGAAGCTAGCTCCTGTTTTAATTATGTGCAAAAATATGGTTTAGGCCAATATTTGCTTCTAGGAAAGGGTGAGAGAATGAATGATGGGCGAGGGCGTGAATCTATTCTAGCAGACTTATTTGAAGCGATCATTGGAGCCATTTACTTAGATGGAGGCTTAGAAGTTGCCAAGCACTTTTTATTTAAAAACTTTTCGGCAGAAATCGAAGCTATATTAAAAATGCCTTTGCGCAACTTCAAAGCACTTTTTCAAGATTACTGTCAAAAGAACTTTCAACAAACACCTACTTATAAAGTTTTAGGAGAGGAAGGACCTGATCATAGTAAAATTTTCAAAATATGTGTGATGGTTCATGATCAAGCTAAAGGATATGGACACGGCTCTTCTAAAAAAGAAGCTCAGCAAGCCGCAGCAGCAGATGCACTCGCCCACTATCGCGTTATTGCTAATCAAAAAATTAAAGAGGCCTAAATAGTTTATGGCTGCTAAACAAAAAAGTGCCTGGTATTGCTCTGAATGTGGCCACAAGCAATATAAGTGGACTGGCCAATGTCCTCAATGTACTTCTTGGAATTCTATGCATGAAGAAGTAGAGGTAGTAGGCGCCAAAACACGCTTTGAAGCCCAACAGCCTATACGCACTAGTAAGCCCGTGCGCTTAAAAGAAGTTTCTCATAAAGAAACACCCCGAATCCGCACCTTACTGCATGAGTTTGATCGTTTAATTGGTGGAGGACTCGTTCCTGGCTCTCTTTCTTTAGTCGGTGGCGACCCTGGCATTGGAAAATCTACTCTTCTTTTGCAGATCTCTCAGGCACTAGCTATGCAAGGTTCTATTATCTTGTATGTTTGCGGAGAAGAATCTGTCGAGCAAACCTCCATGCGTGCGCAACGCTTAGGCATTGATAGCGAAAATTTGTTCCTTTTAAGTGAAACCAATTTTTCCGCTATTAAAGCTCACATCGATCAGGTAAAGCCCGACATTTTAATAATTGATTCCATTCAGATTGTCTATAAAGGGGAAATTTCTTCAGCGCCTGGATCAGTTTCACAAGTACGCGAAACGACTACAGAGTTTATGCATATCGCCAAAGGGCATCAGATTGCCACTTTTCTAATTGGCCATGTAACTAAATCGGGCGAAATAGCGGGCCCTCGAGTTTTAGAACACTTAGTAGACACTGTGCTCTATTTTGAAGGAGATAAACAGAATAACTATCGTATGATTCGAGTGGTGAAAAATCGTTTTGGCCCCACGGATGAAATTGCCGTATTCCAAATGCAACAGGCGGGCTTAGTGGAGGTGCCTAATCCCTCACAAGTTTTCTTAGAAGAACGTCGCAAAGAGGCGATTGGCTCTGTGATTATTCCTACTATAGAGGGAACGCGCGCTATTTTAATAGAAACCCAAGCTTTGGTCACCGAAACTTTCTTTAGTACTCCTTCTCGCCGCTGTACAGGAATTGATCAGAATCGGCTAGCCTTGTTATTAGCGGTCTTAGAAAAGCGTATGGGCTACCAATTACATAGGTGTGATGTATTTGTGTCGATTGCGGGGGGCATGCGTATTACAGAACCAGGCATTGATCTAGGTGTCTTATTATCTGTAGCCTCTTCGATGCGTAATCTACAAGTTGATGCGGAAACTACCGTAGTAGGCGAGGTGGGCTTGGGGGGAGAGATTCGGAGTGTGACCCGCATAGAAAGCCGGCTTAAAGAGGCTATTCATATGGGCTTTCAACACTGCTTAATCCCTAAAAGAAATATTAAAGGTATCCCTCCAGAGATTTCCCAAAAAATCGGCATTATAGGCGTTGAGTTTGTAGAAGAAGCTGTCCAACAATTGATTAGATAAACCGTGCACTTAAAATTTTTAATAGATAGTATTTGCCTAGATAGAGATCAGCGATTCAAGGGAAAAAATTATGCAAAGCTTGTCAATTAAAGTAGGTGCACGTTCTTCTGCCTTATCTAAAGCTCAGGTTAAAGAAGTTTATCAAGAACTTTGCCGCCATCATGCTCATATCCTATTTGAAAACACCTATCTTGAAACAACGGGGGATAAAGATCGCATCACTTCGCTGCGCTACATGGGTAAGACAGATTTTTTTACCAAGGAAGTTGACCTTCTCCTTTTAAGCCGGCAGTGTCGTTTAGCTATACACTCAGCTAAAGATCTTCCCGAGCCCCTTCCTCCAGGCTTAGTGATCGCAGCTATCACCCAGGGAGTAGACCCTGCAGATGTATTAGTGCTAAGGCCAGGTCAAACTATTGAGGACCTTCCTCCAAGAGCCTGTATTGCCACCTCCTCTCTACGTCGTGAAGAAAGAGTAAAAGAACTACGTAAAGACCTAACCTTTTGTGATTTAAGAGGAACTATCCCCGAAAGATTGGAGTTGCTTGAAAAAAGGCAAGCTGATGGCGTAGTAGTAGCTGAAGCAGCTTTAATTCGTCTTAATCTTACCCATCTAAATCGCATTAAGCTACCAGGGGAAACTGTCCCTTATCAAGGCCAATTAGCCCTCATATGTCGAGAAGATGATACTGAGATACTTGAACTAATGAGCTGCTTAGATAGCCGCCAGCCAAAGCCGCAAATACTTTATCTGGGCATAGATCTTCCTGAACAACAAGAAAAAAGCCTTAACTTTATTCATTACCCTATTATTCGCATTCATCCACGTGCCTTCCATCAAAGTGATATTCAAGAAGGCTTTCAAGATTTTTTATCTTATACGCACTTAATTTTTACTAGCAAAAATGCAGTGCATATTTTTTTTAAACTTTTTTCTCACTATAAATATACAACCCATCATTTACATAATAAAGAAGTCATTTGCGTAGGCTCTCAGACAGCCAAAGCCTTTGCAAGCTATGCCAACCTTTCTCCTTTAATTCCTTCTGTAGAAACGGCTGAAGGAATGATAGATCTTTTGCAAGGTTTACCCCTCGTCAATCCTTATTTTTTTTGGCCCCATTCTGCTCTTTCGCGCTCTGTTCTCTCCGATTTTTTTATCCAGCAAAAATGGCGTTTTCGTGAATGCATTCTTTATGATACTTTCCTTAATAAAAATTTGCGCCCCCTAGATTTAACCCTTATCGATGAAATCCATTTCACCAGCCCCTCTACAATAAATGCTTTTATAGAAAAATTTGGGTGCATTCCTAAGAACAAAAGACTTAAAGCTATTGGACCTATCACTCAGCGCCATTTAATGCAAAGATTAAATTCTTCTTAGTTCTTTAAATCTTTAGAAAGATTAAGGATTCAAGTTTGGCGGGGGTTCTATCCCACCTAGGTAGCCTTCCCCCCCCATTTTAGCTCACAGATTTTTTCTATCTTTTAGGACTGCTCAAGATCAACAGGAGCTAAATAATCCAACTTTTTAAACTATATAAGGACTTTTCTCGTTAAAATTTTGCCTATCCGTCTGTTTGATAAGCAAGAAAGTAAACTTAAAATCAAGTAAAGAGAAAACTGTAAAGAAAAAGATAAATGCTTGTCATATTTACAAGAGAAGCTTTTTTAGATTTCCTCATTGGAATACTATAGAACAAAAAATCCAAGAATAAAACAAGCTGAGAAGCATATCACAAGAGATTGGGAGAGAAGTTGATGAATTAATAAGAGAAACTTCTGCTACTTTTATACAAAGACATATAACTCCTTTTCTAACTTTCAAAATAAAAATTGATTAAAAAATTAAGAAAAACTAACATTTCATAAAAACTCAGGCTAGCCCTTAAAAAAGCAGGCTAAGTTTACTCTTGAGGAGATAATTTACCCTATAACTTTAAGGAGCTTATATGATGGCACCAACCTCTACATCTAGCATCCAGGCAAAATTTCATCCCACAATCTCAGCGAATATAGAAGATCCTGTATCAGGAGAGTTGCTGACTCGAGCGGTTACTTTGTTTCCTTGTGGTCATACCTTTAACGAAGATACCGTCATCCAATGCTTAGCACGCAATAAACTTTGCCCCCTAGATAGAACACTTATTGAAAGGCATGCACCTAACTACATAGTGAGGCAGCTAGCCGAAACGACTAAGTCCTACCCTTTAAAATCTCTTAAAGAAGGTTATATTAACCTCTTACTCCATCTTCTAGAAAAACCTCAAATTCAAGAAGTTTTAACTTTAAAGGAAATGCTAGAGAGTCAAGTGGAAGAGCTGATGAGCCATGAGAGCGAAGAGCTAACGGAGAAAGAAAAGATAAGTTATAAATGGATGGAAAAATTATTAGGAGAAAATGAAAAGATTAGGCAATTTGTCGTTGAAAAGCTGCGGCAAATCTACCAAAATTCAGCATCCCTTCTCACAGTCTCTCCTCCACCTCCTACTTCTGCATCTTCTTTACCTACTCTCTCACTTAACGAAATACAAGCTCTTTCTTCTTTATCTATAAATCCTCTTTCCACAGCTTCTCTGTATAAGGGGATCGTCCAAATCCATTTTCCTGAAAGAAATAGAAATTTTACAGAACAAGCTCATATGTTGGAGCAGATTTATAAAATTGAATTCACTCTTTCTGTTGAAGAAAAAGTGGCTCACATCTTTCAGCAAATCTTTAACTTAGCCACCTCTCTTTCCCCCTTAGAATTTGAAGGAGATTCAAAAGAAAGTAAGGATTTTACTCTCTCTAATTATTCTTCCTATCTACTAAATATTAATCGCCTCCTACTCTGGCAAACGCTACCGGGAGGAAAAAATTACTTACACCAAGACCACATTAAAGCTCTACCTTTAAAGAAAAAAGGCGAGCTATTAGCGCAATGGATGGAAAGACATGGTGCAATTATTACTGAATTAGATTTACGTTTTTCAGACTTAACCTTTTTGCCACCAGAAATAGGGCAGCTTTCTAAGCTATGCGATCTTATATTAATTAACAGCAACGTAACCGCTCTTCCTGCCGAGATCGGACAGCTTTCTCAGCTGCAATATCTTAACTTATTGGACAACGAGCTAACCGCTCTTCCTAACGAAATGGGGCAGCTATCCAAACTAAAATCGCTTCGCTTATGCTACAACAAGCTAAACTCTTTTCCTGCTGGGATCGAGCAACTTTTTCAGCTGCAATACCTCGACTTAAGCGGTAACAACTTAACAGCTCTTCCTGCCACCATTGGGCAACTTTCTAATCTGCAAGGACTGAGCATAAACGATAATCAGCTAACTGCTCTACCTACAGCAATCGGAGAACTTTCTCGGTTACAATATCTCGACTTAGACAAAAACCAGATAACTGCTCTTCCTCGAGCGATCAAACAGCTTTCTCAGCTACATAGATTGAAATTAAATGGCAACCATCTAACTACTCTTCCTGCACAAATAGGGTTTCTGTCTAATTTGCAAAGACTTGATTTAATTAGTAATCAACTCACCTCTCTTCCTGCTGAGATAGGGCGACTTCCTCAATTGCAGGAGCTTTACTTAGATAACAACCAGCTCACCTCTCTTCCTGCTGAGATAGGGCGATTATCTCAGCTAAGGGCGCTTAGCTTACGCAATAACCAGAGACTAAGCCCATTTGCTATATTTATGCACCTTTCTAAGCTCAAAAACCTTAATAACTTAAGTTTAGATGAGTAAGATGACCATCTTTTCTAGAAAATATTGAAGAGAAATATAATAGTTGTCGAATCTTAGCAACTTTAAGCTATTTCTAAATTAGAAGATTATAAGCTGCCCTGCAGTCCTTTTTTGCATCTTAGTAACCTGGGGTTAGAGTTTTTATGCATCTTTAACAATATGCAAACTAAATTTCTCTTCTTCAAAAAAAGAGTGCTTTGTCATTTATAAACCCTCATCCTTAATAGATCTGGAAAAAATGTTTTAAGGTATAGACAAAGCTTTTCTCATTAAATTAATAACCCATTTGCTATGATGAGAGGAAATAAAACTTCACCTTTACGCTAATGAGCTTGCCATTTATCTACGGTAGAGCCAGCGGCATACCTAGAGGGTCCATGCAAAAATAAAAAAGTAAATGATCAAAAATCCGCTTAGTTTTTACTCTCAACTTTAATATTCTCAAATCCTTAATTTTATAAGCCTTTTTGTAAAAAGGAAAATTTTGCTTAGGCCTTGTCAAAATTACTTTCATAGGACACAATGTAGATTCACATTTTTTTCAAACTTCAAGGAGTTTTTTTTATGGCCTTCAAATATCAACTTCCCCCTCTACCCTATGATTTTGGCGATTTAGAACCCGTCATTAGTGCAGAAATCATGAACTTACATTACACTAAACACCATCAAACGTATGTCAATAATCTTAATAAGGCTCTTGAGCAGTATGAAGAAGCCCAAGGAAAAGCCGAGAAATCTAACGATCCTACCGATTTAATTGCTCTGCAATCTGCTATTAAATTTAATGGCGGTGGACACATTAATCATAGCATTTTTTGGACAAACCTAGCACCTAAGAGCCAAGGCGGCGGCACAGTACCAGATGGTGATTTGCAAAATGCCATTAAAAAAGATTTTGATTCATGGGAAAAATTCATTGAAGAATTTAGCGCCCGCACTGTGGCAATTCAGGGTTCTGGATGGGGATGGCTGGGCTATTGCAAGCAACACCATCGATTACAAATTACCACGTGTGAAAACCAAGATCCTTTATCTCCTAAAGGTTTGATCCCTCTACTTGGGATTGACGTCTGGGAACACGCCTATTATCTCCAGTATAAAAACGTAAGAGCCGAATATGTGAAAAATATTTGGGAGATTGTTAATTGGAAAAATGTCGAGGAGCGTTATAAGCTGGCTAGTGCCGCTAAAACAACGTAATTTGAATTTTAAGCCAGAAAGAAATTTTTCCTTTCTGGCTCTCTTTTTATTCCGCTATTTTCACTCAAAAAACTGCTTGTTTGCAAGATTTAGATTGAATTGCAAAGCTTTTTCCTCTATAGTTTCTTTTTCTACTTCATTATTAAGAGAGTTAAATAATGGGATTATTCTCAAGGAATAAACCTAAAATAAAAATTCAAACAACCAAAAAAGATGGATATAGTGGATGGCTAAAATGTACACATTGCCATGAGCTTATCCACGCTAATGAGTTGCAGCAAAACATGAATTGCTGTCCTAAATGTGAATACCATTACCGTCTAACCACCGAAGAGCGAATTAAAAATCTTAGCGACGAAAATTCTTTTCAAGAAATGTATAAGGATTTAGAGCCAGTAGATGCACTAAATTTTGTAGATACAGAAACTTATCCCAAGCGTTTAGCAAGTGCCCGAGAAAAATCAGGACATAACGAAGCAGCTATAGTAGGCACGTGTAGAATCAATGGCAACCCAGTAGCTTTAGGGATATTAGATTTTAACTTTATGGCAGGATCCATGGGGTCGGTAGTAGGGGAAAAGCTGACCCTCTTGATGGAATATGCATTAGCCAACAGAATGCCTCTCCTTATTGTCTCTACTTCTGGCGGGGCTCGCATGCAAGAATCTATTCTCTCCCTCATGCAAATGGCTAAAACATCGGCAGCGCTCGCTAAGCTTCACGAAGCTAAAATCCCTTACATTTCTGTTTTAACGAATCCGACTACAGGTGGAGTAACAGCTTCCTTTGCCTCTTTGGGTGATATTATTATGGCAGAACCTAACGCATTAATTTGCTTTGCCGGTCCGCGAGTAATTGAGCAGGTTATTGGGCAGCAGCTGCCGCCGGGCGCTCAAAAGTCGGAATTTCTTCTCCATCATGGAATGATCGATTGCATCGTTAATCGGCAAGAATTAAAGCATAAAATTTCCGAAGTTCTTTACTTTCTTACTAATAACGAAGAAAATAACCATAAAGATGAACATCCTCTTCTTGCTTATCTTCCTTTAAACAATCTTACTAAAGCCGATAAACCTCGTAGGTAATCTTTATGAACCCTGCCCTTTCTGTTGAAGTTCTCGTCTTATCCCCCGACGTTAGTTGTTTACCTCAGTATGCTTCTGCGGGTGCTGCAGGTGCCGACGTGAGAGCCTATCTCAAAGAACCTCTGGTTCTTGCTGCCGGAGATTCTTGTTTAATTCCTACTGGCCTCAGGATGGCTATTCCTCAAGGGTATGAGATCCAAGTAAGACCTCGCAGTGGCTTAGCTTTAAAAAATCAAGTGACTGTTCTTAATACTCCTGGTACAATTGATGCCGATTACAGAGGTGAAATAGGAATTATTCTTATTAATCATGGTAAGCAAGATTTTATAGTGACTCCCGGCATGCGTATCGCCCAATTTGTTCTGGCACCTGTAACTGTAGGAAACTTTATTTTGTCCGAAAAGCTTACAGACACTGCGCGCGGTGATGGTGGCTTCGGCCATACAGGAATCCATTAATTAAGGCTAAACTGCTCTTACCTATCAAAGGTATAAGCTATGAATATAGAAAAATGCTTACGTAAATGTAGAGCTCTTTTCATGCAATAACCGCCTTTAGGGTAAATAATAATGATCAAAATTTCAAAGTATTTGGACTCTCGAAATATTCTTTTTATGTCAGCGGAAGATCGCGATGAAGCTCTCCATGCTATGGTAGAAAATCTTCATCAAAATCGTTTTTTACATGACAAAGAGGCTTTTTACCAAGCTATCCTTGAAAGAGAAAAGGTTGTTTCCACAGGCATTGGCATGGGAGTTGCTATTCCCCATGCAAAGCTAAAAGGATATGAAAGCTTTTTTATTGCTATTGGCATTTTGCAAAAAGGAGTGGATTGGAATTCTTTAGATGGCAGTCCGGTACGCATCATTATAATGATTGGCGGCCCCGATGACAAACAAACCGAGTATCTTCAAATCCTTTCTGCACTAACAACTGCCGTTAAAGATGAAAATAGAAGAAAAAAATGTTAACATTGAATTCGGCAGAAGCTATTATGACTTTGTTTAAAGGATTTTAAATGCGGAGGTGAGGGTGGACTTAAAAATCAAAGATGTGGCCGATTTATTAAATGTTTCTGAAAAAACCATTCGTCGTTGGTTAACTGAAGGAAAAATACCTTCTTACCAGATTAACCAGCAGCATCTCTTTAACCGCAATGAAATTGAAGATTGGGTGTTAAGTCAAAAAATCCCTGAAGCTTCCTTTGACCATCCTACTGCTATTCCTGATCCTTCTCCTATCAAAGGTGGTATTAAGCAGTTTAGCCTTTATCGCGCTTTACATAAAGGTGATGTGTTAATCGATATTATGGGTGACACTAAAGAAGAAGTTATTCGCCAGACCATGCAAAGAATGGCCAAAAGCTTGAATTTAGATGCAGAAGGTATCTCCCACCTTCTTTTAGATCGTGAAAAGCTTCAGCCTACAGCTTTAAATAATGGGATAGGCATCCCCCATACTCGTGATTTTCTTCTTAACGCCCATTATGATGTAGTCGTCGTAGCCTATTCCAAAAATCCTATCGATTATGGTGCCCTAGATGGCAAGCCCGTTCACACTCTCTTCTTTCTTTTTGCCTGTGATGATAAGCGTCACTTACACTTACTTGCCAAAATTGCTCATTTAGTTAATCACCCTAATACATTAGAATTCCTGCAGAGCAAGCCTCCTAAAGAGGAATTTTTGAATTACATTAAAAATTTTGAATCGTCTATTAAATAAAAAGCGTGGCAGAAAAGATTGCAACAGGCGACGCTAGCCTTTCGTTTTTTTTCTTTTATTGTTAAAGCTGCGACAAGATTAGCTTTTAATTGGATAAATCTTCCAAGGCTTGCAACACAGCCTTTGTATAACCTTTATAGTTATACATAAGGTCGTCGACGGTGATTTCATAGGGAAAATCTGGTGTGACGCCAAGATTTTCAATCGGTCGATCGCCTGCACGATAGACTATAGATCCGGTGTAAGAAAAGCTAGCAATGCCAAAAAGGTTAGGATATTCGTGCTCTAAAACAAATCCTCCGGCGCCTGCTGTCGGCGAGCCAAAAACCTTTGCACGCTGGTTATCTTGTAAAATGGCTGGAAAAAGATCAGCGCATGAAAAATCTAAAGCATTCACTAAAATTAGGATAGGCTTATTGTAGTGAGTATGCGGATTAGGTGGAACAGAAGTAATCCCACAATAGTGGAGAGGTTGAGTAAAGGTTCGTCCTGCGTTCCATTCATCAAGAATGGTCTGAAAAAAAGCGGTAACCCCCTCAGTATTTTCAGGAGAAATTAAAAAGCTCGGACCATTCTCGATTAAATCGTTAAGTATATGGTGAGGATTGTTTACAATCATCAGCGCTTTAGCGACATCTTGCTGAGTGATTGTAATCCGTTCCAGAGGCAAATCAAGAGAATATTCACTGAGCAGAGAGAGTAAAAAGAGCAGGTGAGCTGATGATCCTCCCGGATTGTTAAGTTGATCGATAACCAATGCATCTGTCTCGTTTTGGAAGTGCTGGATGATTGTCTCTAATTCCTTATATTCATTTTCGTCAGCAGTATAGATAGGGATACGTAGGTAGCCGATCTTTTTATTACTAGCTGTTTGAAAAATATAAGAATAGTAATGTAAAGAAGTAGCTCTCCATAGCACCTCCCCTAATTCTGGGACGAAACTTTGATATTGCCCCAGTGCTATATAATCGCATTCACTATTATCTTCTTCCAAACCCCAATTTTCTTTTTTAAATTTATTAATAGATTTTTTGGCTATTTCCATTTGCCTATGTAAGGGAGTGATTCTCTCTTTATCAAAGAGATCAAGACCTTTTTTCCTAGCATACACCCCTCCAGAGCTTGTAGAATAAAAGTTAGCTGGAAGAAAATGATTTGTAATGCGTTCAGGCACGTATAGCCATTCAGGTGTATAAGTATTTATCCGACCTGAACGGTGATGCCTAACAGTAATAGGCACGCCTCCCTGCTCCACTTCATAGCCCATGCTGGCTAAGCGCAAGGTTAGATATTGCTCAGACAAACGCTGATCGGTTGCGTTTAAAGCTTTTCCAAAAGATTTCAAGCTAAATTTTTTAAGGTATTCATCAATCGGCATATTTCCAAATGCTAATACTTCGTCACCTATTTGCATATTCGCAAGCATGTCCGCAAGGCTCGGATCTATTTTTGCATAACTTTGAGAATTTTTTGGTAACCAAGCAACAAAGTATCTTCCCTCTACTCCTTCTAGCCGGAAGGGCAAAAAGGACATTTCTGTCGCATAAAAGTCTATTTTTACATGGTAATCTTGCATGGAATTAAAAAAATCCAGCAAGATCTTTTGATAATCACGGATGGATAAGCTACTTCTTCTCAGTACTTCATTCTTAGCTGCTTGTGCTTCTACCTCTAAATCCCAGCCTATATAATTTTTTTTCCATTCAGCAGGTGCATATTTTGATGCTAATATACTTTTTATAAGGTCTATATTTCCTAGCATTTTAGCATGGTAAGTTTCGGACGCTAAGAGAGTAGACCCTAGATAAGAAAGTAAAAAGCTATATAAAACCGCAAGGAAGATTCTGTTAATCATTAGTCCCACTATCTAGATTCAAAAATTATCTCCTCTAAAATATCAGTAGGATTGGGTAAAAGTCCATCCATACTGCAAGATACAATTCCATTAACAAAATCGATAAAGTTGGCATGGTCTTTTGTATAATCCTCAGTAGTCCAGCGGTAAGCCACATCGGGCTTAACCCCTCTATTTTCTAAAGGCTGTTCATTGTAGCGACAAACAAGCGATCCTGTAAAAACTAAATCAGCTATTCCAAAACGGTTGGAATACTTTCTACGTACGATAGTACCTCCCGCTCCAGCCGTTTGCCCACCTAAAATTATTGCCCCCTTATTGTCTTGTAATAAAGCGACTAGAAGCTCTGCGCAAGAAATACTCAAAGGGTTAGTTAAAACGAACAAAGGCTTGGTGTATTGCGTAGTTGGGTGAGGATAAATAGTTTCTACTCCATCCAGAGGGTATAAATCGGTAAAATATTTACCCTGTTTGAACTGATCTTGAATATATGTGGCATATTTAAAAAGGTAGCAAGCTAAGCGCTTATCGACAGCATAGCCATTAATATCTGGCCCTAAAACCTGGGTAGCGTCATGGTCGGTAACGATATTTTTTAAAGAAGAAGCGGTCTGCACAGCAAGGTATACATCTTCTTGCGTAATCGATAAAAATTGTTTTAAATTGGTCAGCGGCTTACAGGTTAACATAGAGGCTAAAGCATAGGTATAAAAAGAAAAGCCACCAGGATTGTTCATGACATCTACGATTAGGGCGTCTGTGCAGCTTTCCATCTTAGCAATAATTTGCTGGAACTGCTCTACTCTGTATTCATTCCCTAGAAAATCAGGGATGCGTATATATCCAATGTTTTTACTCCCGTTTAAAGAGTAAATATACGCTTCAAAAGCGGGCAAATCTGCCCTCCATAATACAGGCCCCAAAGCAGGAAAAAGATTTGCCTTAGCACCTAATAACTTGGCTTTATCAGCTAAACAAGAAGAATGATTGACCAAACTAGCATAAAAAGGCAGAATGCGCTCTTGATAAAAAAAACGATGTTTATTCCCCTCCTCTCTTTCTAAATTGAGAGGTATGCTCAAAGAATAGTTATTTATGATCTCTTCAGGAGCATACTCCCAGTTTACTACAAAAGAGTGAGCTTGTTGGCTATCAGGCTTTCTAAAAACTATTTCTATTGGACCTTGAGGAACATCTTGCACTCTAAAAGCTTCACGTAAGGTAAGCTGCCATTCGCTAAGATGTTGATAAGTTTCATTGTGATTAGCTCCAAAGGCTGATAACCTAATCTCTTCCACTACTTCCTTGACTGGACTACCGTCAAAAGATAAGATCTCATCTCCCACCTGTAGGCTTACTTTCTGCTCTTTAGCCCACAAATTATCTACCCATACAACAAAATAATGGCCCTGTACACCTTGCACACAAAATGGCAGAAAGGCATATTCTGTAGCATAAAAACGAACATATGTATGTAAATCTTGTACGGAATTAAATAAGTCGCGAATAATTTGATGATATTGCTTGGTAGATAAGGAGGAGGAAGAGAGGATTTTTTCTTTGGCTTTTGTTACTTCATGATCTAAATTCCAATGTAGATATTTCTTTTTCCATCCAAAAGGGGCATAATTGATTTCAAACTCATGCTTAATGATTTCCAAATCAGCAATCATTTGTGACTGCCGAAGAGAATAATCTTGCGCCTCTACTAAATAAATAGATGCGATTAAAAAAGCTAAAACATAGATAATCTTAACCATCTAAACCCTCTCTACTATGCATAAAATACTATAGGCTTCCCTCTATTTGCTGGTAAACAATAAAAAATTTATGCAAGGGAATTCACAACATATTTTAAAAGCAAAGAGAGTTCTTAAGGTTTGCTTGCTAGCAAACCTTAAGGTTTAGATAAACTTTTAAACAGTAGGAGTAGTTAAAACCTTTTTATCTATTATTTTTCTGTTTAAATTAATAAGTTCTTCTTCATGAATAATTAAATGATCTTCATCCGCTGTAACCGTACAACGGCAACCTTTTTCAGGATGCATTAGCAGTTTTTCGGCTAAAGGATCTTCTAAATACTGCTCGATGGTGCGTCTTAAAGGCCGAGCTCCCATTTCCGGCTGAAAGCCTTTCTCAACCAAGAAATTTTTAGCTTTATCATCCAGAGTAATGTAAACTTCGCGTTTTTGTAAGCGATTTTGCATTTTTTTGATTTCAATCTCAATAACCTGCATTAAAGCTTCACGATTAAGCGGACGGAAAATAATCATGTCATTTAACCGATTAAGAAATTCTGGCTTAAATTGTTTTTTAACAGCCCCTTCAATTTTATCCTTAATGCGCTCGTAATCTAAAGATCCTTCCTCTGCACCAAAGCCTACTTCTGTAGTTTTTCTAATCAGATCAGCACCCAAGTTAGAGGTCAGGATAATAATGGTATTACGAAAATCTACTTTACGGCCAAATGAGTCAGTTAAACGCCCTTCTTCTAAAATTTGTAATAACAAATCCATTACATCTGGATGAGCCTTTTCAATCTCATCAAAGAGCACAACCGAGTAAGGACGCTGGCGAACTTGTTCTGTCAACTGTCCGCCTTCTTCATGTCCTACATAACCTGGCGGAGAGCCGGTCATACGGCTGACAGCAAATTTCTCCATATACTCTGACATGTCAACTTGAATAAGTGCATCTTCGCCCCCAAACATGTTGATAGCAAGTAAGCGAGCTAAAAGAGTTTTTCCTACTCCTGTAGGCCCTAAAAAGAGAAAAGCTCCTATGGGGCGATTAGGATCTTTAATATCTGCGCGACTACGACGTACCGCTCTGCAAACAGTTTTAAGAGCTTCATCTTGGCCAATGATGCTACCTCTAAGATGCTCTTCCATTTTAAGAACTTTTTGAGTTTCTCCTTCAGTTAGACGACTGATAGGAATTCCAGTTTGCTTTGCCACCACTTGAGCGACATCTTCGTCTTCAACAATCACCTCATGCTCTTCTTTATTCACTTCCCATTGATTACGCAGCTGCTGAAGTTGTTCCCTCAAGGTTTTCTCTTTGTCGCGTAATTTTGCAGCTTTTTCATATTCTTGCTTAGCGATCGCTTCTTCTTTAGCTAGCCGTGTTTCTTCAATTTCTGCTTCAAATTTACTTATATCTTGTGGCTGATTCATCATTGAAATACGCATTTTAGCTCCCGCTTCATCTAATAAATCAATCGCCTTATCTGGCAAAAACCTTCCATGCAGGTAACGATCTGAAAGAACAGCAGCGGCAGTCAACGCGTGCGGGGTATAAATACATTTATGGTGATCTTCATATTTACTTTTTAAGCCATTTAAGATTTCGATTGTATCTTCTACTGAAGGAGGCGCCACTACAATTTTTTGAAAACGACGCTCTAAGGCGGCATCTTTTTCAATATGCTTACGATATTCATCGATAGTAGTCGCCCCTATGCACTGAATTTCTCCGCGAGAAAGAGCAGGCTTTAAGATATTAGAAGCATCAATCGCTCCTTCAGCTGCTCCTGCGCCTACAATCGTATGGAGCTCATCAATAAATAAAAGCACATTCCCATTCTTTTTAATTTCATCCATGACCGCTTTGATGCGCTCTTCAAATTGTCCTCGATATTTTGTCCCAGCAATCATCAAGGCTAGATCAAGAGCAATTAAACGTTTTTTTCTTAGATTATCCGGAACTTCGCCTTTAACAATGGCTTGGGCAAGTCCTTCTACGATAGCAGTCTTCCCTACACCAGCTTCCCCCACCAGCACAGGGTTATTCTTGCGACGACGACAAAGGATCAAAATCAATCTTTCAACTTCGTGCTTACGACCAATCACAGGATCCATCTTATTTTCCCGACACATTTCCGTGAGGTCATGACCATAAGCTTTAAGAGCGGGCATCTTTTCTAGACCTCCACCCATGCTTGAATTGCCTTTGTCATAAGGCTTACCCGAAGATCCCACCTGACCACTCATTTCCCCAGAACGGGAAGAAGGAGATCCTGCTCCAATAGGAGGCAACTGTAGATTGAAAGTTTCTAATTCTTTTAATACTTCTTTACGAACTTCCTTAAGATTTACATTTAAATTTTCTAATACTTGCGCCGCCACGCCATCCGTTTGGCGCAATAACCCCAATAGTAAATGCTCAGTTCCTACATAATTATGGTTAAGATTTGCAGCTTCTTCATTAGCATGTTCAAATACTTTTTTAACTTTTCCCGTTAAAGCAGGGTCCCCATACACTTGAATTTCAGGTCCGTACCCCACGAGTTTTTCCACTTCATTCCGCACTGTCTCAAAATCAATATTAAGGTTACGCAATACATTGACTGCCACTCCTTGACCTAATTTGAGCAGCCCTAGTAAAACGTGTTCAGTGCCCAAATAATTATGATTTAAGCGTTGTGCTTCTTTCTTAGCGAGCTTAATGACTTGCTTTGCACGATTTGTAAATTTGTCAAACATAACAATCTCGTAGTTAAATGGCGTATATTTTAACTGTAGCCTCAGGCTCTATTTTTTGCAACCTAGGTTACGTGTTCTGAAAAAAGAGAAAAGGCTAAAGAGTTAACTGCCTATCCTAATTTTATATTGCTTAAGCATAAGTAAATTTAACTTTATTTTAAGAAAATATAAACTATTTTTAATCTTTTAATTTTTCCTTAAATTACTTGGATCCCCCTATAACTTAATCAAGCTATCTCAAATGTTCACCTAAAAGTAAGGCTTTGAAAGGCTTTTTAATGACTTTAAAGCTTTTCCCCCTATTTCTACAAACAGCCTATAGAGCAAACCCTGTTTTCTCTAAAAGCTCCCAAGTATATAGGCTAAGTAGATAGGCTAAATCTATTTTTAGGGATCTTACCCATAAGAATAACATTTGATATAAAAAACTTAAAGCTACCTTTTACTTAAGCAGGAAATTCTAAAAATGAAAGGCTTAAAATTCTATTATAAGGCGATAAGAGCTTTTAGAGCACTATTAATAAGATTTTCAGCATTTTTTTAAATAGGCGTCGAAAAAGCGAATGGTAAAACTCTCCTTAGGAAATAGTTAGTAATCGGCCAAAGAGTATATCGCACTTTAAATACGATTCTGCAGGTATCTACAAAGCCAAAAATGCTTGCAAATAGTTTTTTTCTATTGACTGCACTTTCTGATTTACATGGGCTCCTTATCCTCAAAAAATTAAGCAGCTCTGCACCCGTGAACGCTTATAAATAATTGATTAATTGGGAAAATTTAAGAAAAAAATTTTTTTCCTAAGAAAGAATTTAACCACAGTATTACGAGAGAAAACAGCTAAGAATTATAAAAATTATAAACTTCTTAAAAAAACTCTTCTTTTCTTTTTTCTTTTTAAGGTTTTTTAGTATAAAAATAGTTAATTAAATTTATTTGAAAGTAAGAGGTTATAAAACCCATCATTAGATTGCAGATTTTTTTCTTTTTTGGTTTCTAGCTTTTTTGATTTTCTTTTCTTGAAATTATGCTCTTAATAATTTTCTCAAAGTTTAATTTTTTAAGTCTGCCCGATGGATCTTGTGCCTCCAATCGTGACCAATCGATAGAAGCTGCATTTTCCATCCATTGGTGCAAATTTTTTTGAAAGGTTTTAAACCATTTAGAATGCTGCTAAGACAGCAGGGCAAGCTCAGCAACAGCCTTATCTGAAAATTCTCCTAATTGCGTAGCAGCATACCAGATACCATAAAGATCTTTGTAAGCTTTTGAGGGGGCATTACGCTTTGGAAATGTAAGGCCTTTATGAAACATCCATGCTCCCGGAGAAACAACTAAACCTCTCTTCCCCGAATAGGTTACAAAGCTTAAAGTCATTTGTAAACTTAACGACAAATAGCTCAATGGCTGTGCAACGACTCCAGCTATTAGGACGTTTTTGTTTTTATCTCCGCGAGTTACTGAATCCGTAAGAAACTCGATTTCCACTTCAAAGCCGTTAATTTCTTTAACATAGGCTTCTGTAGCTGGGTTACCATAATCTTTAAAAATGGGGATAAATCCGGATTCTTTTAAACAGTAGGCAATATTTTTGTTCATAAAGCTAGGAACTTTTCGTGGGATTAGAGAATCAAGATCATGGGTGCCTACAGGTGCTATTCCTACTTCTTGATTCGCCAGGTAAAGTTTGTAAATAATTAGGGCATAACCTCCTCCAAGCACGATATAATTATCCCAGGGACCAATCGATCTTAGAAAGTCAGAAACAATGCAATCTTCTTGCTTAAGCTCTATAGACATTTTTATTGGACTTTTTTATAGAACGGCTTTAGTTCATTTAAGCGTGCTGACATAAATTCTGCTTGCTCGTGGCCCCTTAGAGGAAAATGATACAGGTCCAAAAAAGTCAGCAAACAGGGGGCCACACGAACTTTTGCAGTAATTTGATCTTTTAAACCATGGCTAAGAAGGCTTTTATAATAAGGGGTAATTAATAAGATTTCATAGCCTCTTTCTTGAGGTTCTAGCTGTAGAGAGGACTCAAGTTGAGGTCGCATGCTGGGGTTTATCAAATAAAGTTCTAAAGTTTGTAGATTTGTATTCTTAGTCCCATAAGCTTCAGCGGCTGCATGAAGAGCTAGGGCAACAGTATGCTTTAGATCAGAACTTTCTAAGGCCTTAAGAACCTCTGTTTTATCTTCACATCCTGTTCTGTAAGTCCACATTTTGCATTTCTTCGTGATGTTGTAGTGATCGAGCCAGCTTTTCAATAAGAGCTCTGGCTTTTTAATGAAAAACCTTTTTGCTGTCCTAACGCCCATTGTCTGAAGAAACCCTTTCATGACTAAAACTTCAAACACTCTCTGAACCAGCCCAATGCTAATATCTCTACTTCTACTCACCTCTCTAATCGTAAACTGTTCTTTATATATACCAATACGCAAAAGCCAATCTAAGACCACGGCCGATTTATTGGCATAAATATTTCCTTCTCCACACGAATAGTGAGTATTAATTAAAAATTGGCCCTTCATATCATCGCCCTCTTCACTGTTCACTATTATAATTTGTTCAATATTTATTGAACAATACAGAAAGCTTGGAAGTTTGCAATCCTCGTAAAGTTATCCCTATGCAACCATTAAAGTTTATTTCTGCAGAAAAGAAATTGCGAGGGCACAATAATTCTCTGTAAAATCGGAATTTTTTTCTTCTAACCTATTTTTATAGTGTTTTGCTCCTTTTAAATTTTTCGCCTTAATTTTAATAAGTTCCCTTTTATGATTTAGGGGAAACGATTAAGATTGATGCTCATAGCCCCTTAGGCCAAGAAACATCATTTATCTTTCTAATTTTTGTTATCCCCTCTTCAAGTATGCTTTATTATCCCTCTAGACTTCATGGATTTTCTGAAGGACTGCTATTACCAAACTTTTGGAGGATTCTTCATGTGAAAATTCTCTTACTACTCTTATGCGTCTCTTAACCTCCTGATTCTCTCTCTGCTTTATAGGAGAGGTTTGTATTTTTACAGGATGACCGCAAATAATAAGTTCTTAGCAAAACTAAGAAGCACTTGATCAAAACGGACAAATATTTAAGGCCTTAAAAGCGAATTTACCAAAAGTTTTTACCACAGGTCTTTAGCCACTAGGAAAAAGTGCCGATAGGAGTCATAAATTATTAAAAATTAAAAACTTGCTTGCAACTGGTTGCCTTTGAAAGAAGGAAGCTTTCATTAGAAAACAAGAAATTTGATGCGACCCTAAATTAGATTGAATGCATCAGATGCTTGGCTGCGTAAAACTTTAATAGAAGGCGCATTACATGCTGTCAGGAGCCAATCAAGAATAGGCCATTGAATAAGCTTGAGCTATACAATCATTCACTGAGACGCCATTAAACGCACTACCTAATAGTTGCAGATGAGGGGACAATTCTTGCAAATATTTTCCTATCAGCACTTTTTTTTGTTCATGCCCTACAAGATATTGAGGGATAGCATTCTGGGCAAGATGAATATCTACAACATCGGGCGCTGCATGAATCTGTAAATGATTAGAGATAGCTTTTAAAGCACTGCTTAAAAAATCTGATTCTTTTTTTTGCGAAAAATCACTCATTCGGGTGCCACCTAGCATTACAGTCAAACGAGTTTCTGAAGGATGTAAGCTTTGCTGGGGAAATGCACAGGAGTCCCAAACCATCCCCAAAATTTCCTCTTTTTCTTTAGAGGGTATTAAATATCCAAATCCTTTAGGTGTTAATAATTTTTGTTTATAACCTAAGCCCACCACTGCAATCGAGGCATTAGCAATTGAGCTCAATAGATTAGCCAAAGGAAGATGATGTGGGCGTATAAGAGGGGCTAAGGAAGCAGGTGGCAAAGTCGAGTAAACCTGGTCTGCCCACAAAGTTTTACCTTGCGCAAGTCCCAATTCTATTCCCTTTTCTTGAAAATTTAAGTCAGTTACTTCTTGCTCACGCAAAATAGATTCATGCAGGTTTTGCACTAGCGCATTCGAGAGAGTTTGCATGCCTTCTCTAAAGGAAAATAAACTTTCTTGGCACATTTTTTTAATATAAGGAGAAGGGAGAGGAGCTCGATTTTTAAAAAAATGTAGAAAAGCTCCTTTTGTAAGAGAGCCATGTTGTCGTTCCCAGTGAAATAAGTCAGGAAAGCAAGACTTCATCGACAGTTCATGAATATCTCCTCCATAGATGCCAGAGACGAAAGGATCTAAAAAATGCTCTGCCACCTCATGGCCTAGGCGCCTTGTAAAAAATGCATGAATAGTTTCATCCTCGTTTTCTCCAGGAGAAATTTGCCATTCTTTAAATAAATTAAAGACTACTTGCCTTGTTAAAGGAGAAAATAGCAAAGAAAATGGATGACAGGGAATTTTTTGCAAATGCTTGTCTAGGTACAAAAAACGCTGTTGAGCGGCTCGATCGGCTACAATGACCTGCTTTTGCAAGCCAAGCTCTTCAATAAGACGAAGCGTTGCTTTTCCGCTGCCACGCGTGCGGCAGCTACGAGGCCCTCTTTCAAAGAGAAAACCTTCCTTTTTATAGGAGTTAATCCATCCTCCTAAGCGATCACTTTTTTCTAGCAGAGTCAAAGAAGCAGCGGAGCCGTGACGTTTCCTTAGATACCAAAGAAGGCTAAGTCCTGAGATACCTCCCCCTATTACAATAATTTTTTTCATAAAGATTGGACAGTCTCTACAAGAAGTCTAACGGAATCATAGGGAGTATCAGGCTTAACACCATGGCCTAAGTTAAAAATAAAGGCTCGATCACCATGCATAGTATCAACTAATTGCCGAGCCTCCTGCTCTATTTTTGCTGGAGAAGCATACAGAATATCCGGATCTAAATTCCCTTGCAGAGCGATATGAAAAGGCACATATTTACGCATATGGGCTAAATTACAATTCCAATCTAAGCCGATACCCTGAGGAGAGGCTTCTGCTAGCTTAGGAGCAAAGACGGATGAACCGCGGCAATAAAGAATTGCAGGGACAGAATATTTCTGTAAAACCTTTACCAATTTCTTCATATATTCATAGGAAAATTCTTGAAATTGTCCCCAGCTTAAGTGGTTGGCCCAAGAATCAAAAATTTGAAAAGCATGCACACCTGCCTGTACCTGCATTTCAATATATTGGATGGTAGCTTGCAAAATTTTATCCAGGAGTTGATGAAAACTAGTTGGATGGTTAAGCATCCATTTTTTTGTTTTGAGCAGATCACGGCTACTGCCACCTTCAATCATGTAACTTGCTAGAGTAAAAGGCGCGCCACAAAATCCGATCAGGGGAACTTTTAATTCTTTTAACAGCAGCTTAATTCCTTCTGCTACGTACGCAAGCTTTTCTGCCACGGCGCCCGCTGATAAATCTGCGACATCCTTTTCTGTTTGCAAAGGTCTTGCTATCACAGGTCCCTTGCCTTCCTCAAACGACAGTCCTACTTCAAAAGCTTCAGCTACGACTAAGATATCCGAAAAGAGAATCGCTGCATCCATACCAAAAGCTTGCAATGGCAAGTTAGTCACCTTTACAATCAATTCAGGATGATGACACATCTCCAAAAAAGAATATTTCTGGCGAAGAGCTCGATATTCAGGCATATAGCGTCCAGCTTGGCGCATCAGCCAAATGGGAGGACGCCCTTGGTTATGCCCCTGCAGGGCGAGCATAAATTTGCTGTTAATGATAGCTGGGTCAACGGTTTTCATCATGGAAGAAGCTTTTTCAAGATAGCGTCCACTGTGAACCCAAACTCTTGCGCCAAAGCAGCAGCCGGAGCGGAGGCTCCAAAGCTTTGCATACTAATTGCTATGCCGCTTAAACCAATATATTTATGCCACCCCTGCTCCACGCCAGCTTCAATGCTAACACGAATGCCAAGGTCTCCACCTAAAAGGCTTTCTTTATAAGCTGGATCTTGTTCTTCATACAATTCCCAGCAAGGCATCGAGATCACGCGTACGCTTTTCCCGCTTTTTTCTAAGGCTGCCGCTACCTCAAGAGCTAAATGCGCTTCTGAGCCGGTGGCTAGCAAGGTATAATCTGGTTTAGAGTTTTCTTTTTTAAGGATATAGGCGCCTCGCCCCATGCTATCTGCATAAGAAAAGCTTTTTGTTGCTTGTATTTCTGGAAGATTCTGGCGAGTTAAAATAATGGCTGTAGGTCCAGGATAGCGCAATGCTGCCACCCATGCCATTTTCACTTCATGGGCATCTGCTGGCCGAATGACGTGTAAATAAGGAATAGCTCTTAAAGAGGCATAATGCTCAACCGGTTGATGGGTGGGGCCATCTTCTCCTAAGAAAATTGAATCATGCGTAAACTGATAGATCACATGAGCTTTTTGCAAGGCTGCCAAGCGAATAGCATTGCGCATATAATCGGAAAAAGTCAAAAAAGTACCAATAAAAGGTATGATCATATGGGTTTGGTAAAGACCATTAGCAATCGTAGCCATACCAAATTCGCGTACCCCATACTTAATATTACGGCCTGAAAAGTCACCTGGCTTAACTAAAGGATAGTTTTTTAACATGGTTAAATCTGAACCCGACAAATCTGCAGAGCCCCCATAAAGGTGCGGTAAAAAAGGCGCTAAGGCATTTAATACTTCCTGAGATGCTTTCCGCCCTGCAATAGGAGATTTAATCTCTATAGCCTTCAAGCGCTCTTCTAAATCCGCCGGTAAAGAATTGTGAGACATGGCTTCATAAGCCTCTAACAACTTAGGATTTGCTTGAGCCCACGCATTAAAGGTTGTCTGCCATTCTTTTTCTATAGCCATATGCTCTGCTATTTTTTTGCTAAAGAACTCTTTAACTTCCGAGGGAACATAAAATAAAGGCTCTTGGGGGATGCCTAGTAAATTTTTAGTCGCTTTAACTTCTTCTACCCCTAGAGGAGCACCATGAGCTTTATTTGTTCCTTCTTTATTAGGTGAGCCTTTTCCAATAATCGTGTGGGCGATGATTAGCCGAGGGCGCGTTTGCTTCTCTCCAGCCTTTAAAAACACCTGATGGATATCATCTAAATTGTTACCATCCATCTCGAAGACTTCCCAACCATATGCCTCGTAGCGCATTCGGGTGTTCTCAGTAAAGCACTCACTTGTGGGACCATCTAAGCATATGTGATTAGAATCGTAGATTAAAATAAGGTTATCAAGTTGCAAATGAGCTGCTAAGCAAGATGCTTCTGCAGAAACACCTTCCATTAAATCCCCATCGCCACATAAGCAGTAAACCTTGCTATTAAGAATCTGGTGGGCCTCTGTATTAAATTTAGCTCCTAGCAATTTTAAGCCTAATGCTTGACCTACGGCATTGCCTATCCCCTGTCCTAAAGGACCTGTAGTCGTCTCTACCCCCTCGGTATCTAAGGATTCAGGATGCCCTGGTGTTTTAGAGTGAAGCTGCCTAAAGTTTTTAAGATCTTCTAAAGAAAGAGGATAGCCCGCTAAATGTAGGGCAGAATAAAGAAGCATAGAGCCATGCCCGGCCGAGAGAATGAAGCGATCGCGATTGGGCCATTTAGGATTGTTAGGATTATAGCGAAGTAAATATCCCCATAAGTAAGCCCCAATTTCTGCACATCCCATCGGTAGGCCGGGGTGCCCTGAGTCTGCTTTTTGCACAGCATCTATAGAGAGCCCTCTAATGGTATGAGCGGTTTTAGCTAATATAGCTTTAAGCTCGGGATTTAAAATTTTTGAAATATTTTGTTTATTATTTTTTAAAGAACTATTGACTTCAACCATAGAGATGCCTATTAAAGATTGTTGGGTAATGTTCTAGACTCTAGCCACAATTTAGTAAACAGGCAAGAAAAAATATGAATCCTATCGCTGCCTATCGAAGTTTACAAGATGATTTAATGCATGATAAAGTTTTAGGGCAATTTAATCTTTCGTTGCCGGTAAGAGCTACCTTAAAAATCTGTACAACAGTGCATTGGGTTTGGTGGCTACACCGCAAGAAAAAACTGTGCACTCAGCAAACAATTGTTCCTGCCGCTTTAGGAACTTTAACTGATTTTGCTCTTAAGTTTACACCTACATTTATTGAAAATACGATCCGCGGGATAGCCAAACTTATCCTTCTTGCCACCCGCATTGATGAATGCTTTCAAAGAATTCGCGCTTTATCGAATGCTTTTAACGAGTTAAAAGAAGCTATTAAAGGCAATTATTCTCCTTTGATAGAGCCTCAATGGGCTAAAAATCCCGACTCTATGTTTTTCTCCATTAAGGCAAGAAATCAAGCTAAATCCAGGATAAAAAACTTAGAAGCCTATTGGTGCCGCCTTTATTATTGTACTCTTAATGTATTGGCTAAAACTTTTAATTTAAGCATGCAATTATGGGACACTTACCATGCTTTTATTTATTCCCATGATGATGTTCCTGAAATGTATGTAAATGGGATAGCCTGGTATAAAAAGCTAAGAAAAAACAAAGCGTATCTAGGTGCAAAATTAGAGCAGTATCAGCCTGTCATCCAAAAGGTTTTTGATTTAGTAAAGGCCGATATCACCGCTGAAGATCTTATAAAATCCACCAAAAGCATAGGAGTTAAAGTCATAGATACAGTAGATAAACTAGAACAAACGGCCACTTTGGCAGGAGAAGCTATTGTTACAGCTTCAAAAAAAACAGCAAGCACAGTGATTGAAATTAAAAGTAAACTACTATGCCAAGGCTTAGTAAAACCTTCTATCCATACGCCTTTTATCCTGAATAAACGTCCGCGACTCTTTTGGCCAGATAAAATGCTTCTAAAACGAAAGATGTAGGAAAGTGTAGCTTTTGGTTATCTATCCAAGCAACTACTAATAAAAGTCTCTTAATTATTAAGCAACTAGCGAAAATACTCATATTTGTCTTTAATTTTGTAATTCCTCTAGATATAAAAAGTCACTTTATTAGCTTTTTATCAAAATTTTTTCTCTCCTAAACGATAAAAATTATAATTTACTAGTAATTGACAATTAAATGCTTAAGAAAAAAAATACTCTTTCTATTACTAGTTAAAGTTTATAATCCTAGATTAACTTTTACCTTTTTTTATTTGTTTAAAATCTAAGAATGAAATATAAAAAAAAGCTAACCCCTACTTTCAATTCAAAGTAAGGCACTTTCCTTATTTAACAAATGATTAATAAAAGGTTTTTTTATGAATAACTTAGACTCTAAAGATCATGTAGATGCGGATTTCAGTATGATAGTTTCAGAAACTGATTTTAAAGCTCTAGTTAATAGGGTAGATACACAAGAAAAAAAGCTTTATAAATACAAAACACAAGTAAGAGAATGTAACAAAAAGATTGATGACCTTCGTGCTATCCTTATAGTAAGAGATGAACAACTTCTGAAGGCAAATCAACGAGTAATGGCACTGGATGAAAAAAACGAGATGCTTAAAAACAATGTTAAGATTTTGGCGGCTGAAAATGATGAATGGAAAGATAAAGATAGGGAAGCACAATCAACGATTACAAGAATTGAAGCAGAAAAAGATAAAGCGTTAAGTAGAAATAGAGAATTAGAAGAAACTATTGCCTTGTTAACAACACGAGAAGAAAGCCTGGCTAGAGAAAATCTCAGCCTTAGAATAGATAAAGATAGCTTAGAAGCAGACAAAGCTAAACTTGAAAAAGAAAGAGAAAGTCTTTTAGAAGACAGAGATGCCTTAAGAGCGGCTAAAGCAAAACTTAAAGAAAACCGCTGTTCTCTTTTAAATGATAATGCTCTTTTAACACTCGCTAATCATCAGCTTAAAGAAGAAAACGAGAGCCATCTAAACGATAAAAACAATTTAGCTACAGCTAATCATCAACTTAAAGAAGAAAATGAGCGTCATCTAAACGATAAAGACAGCTTAGCAGCAACCAATCATCAACTTAAAGAAGAAAATGAGCGTCATCTAAATGATAAAGACAGCTTAGCTGCCACTAATCATCAGCTTAAAGAAGAAAATGAGCGTCATCTAAACGATAAAAACAATTTAGCTGAAGCTAATCATCAACTTAAAGAAGAAAATGATAACCTTCTAAATGATAAAGACAGCTTAACAGCAACCAGTCATCAACTTAGAGAAGAAAATGAGCGTCATCTAAACGATAAAAACAATTTAGCCGCAGCTAATCATCAACTTAAAGAAGAAAATGATAACCTTCTAAATGATAGAAACAATTTAGTTGCCACTAATCATCAGCTTAAAGAAGAAAAAGAAGCTGTCCAAAATGATAGAAACAATTTAGCCGCAGCTAATCATCAACTTAAAGAAGAAAATGATAACCTTATAAAGGATATAAATGAACTATTAGTTGATATCCATCGAATTAGCGAAGAAAAAGAAACTATTCAGAACAATAGAAATAACCTGTTGGTAGCTAATATTGAAAGTGAAAATGAAAAAGAAGCTTTAGTGAATGGTAAAATTAGAGTGGCGGCAGAAAAGGAAGTACTGGCAAGAGAAAATAAACGTCTTTTAGCCCACCAGGTTAAGTTGGAAGCAGACACTCATCATTTTATAGAAGAGAAAGCGGCTCTACAAAGTGACAAAAATATATTAGAAGTAAAATTACAAGTATTAGATTGGCAATTACAAAAGCAAACTGATAAGGAGCAAGAAGTATTAAAACTGATGAAAGAAGGGGGCCTACCGCTTCAGCCAACTACCACATTATCTGTTGCTGTCAAGCATCTTTTAGGTGCGAATAAGGAGTTATCATTAATTGCTGAAAAAACAACGTTGGCACAACATAAGATTAAAGAAATAGGAGATAAACTTGCTACCTTTAACATGGTAAAAGCCGATTATACAACGGAAGAAGTTCTTGAAAAGCTAAATAGTCTTTTTGAAGATTACCAAGCCTTTATTAGGCACCGATCTGCTTTATGTAAAGAATTAGGTCTACCAAGCAATGCTAGCTTAAAAACAGTATTAGACAAAATGCAGGAAAAAAAGATGTCTAAGAAAAGCGGTATAAGCGCACATTTTAGTAGATTAGCCAGATCTACTCTTTGTCTTTTTTCTTTAGGATTTGCAAACATTGTATAAATGTTAGTAAGAAAGTAATATTTTTATCACGGATTAAGAAGCTAAGTTTATTTGTAAACTTTCTTACCTAACAAAAAAGTTATCAAATGAGCTTGCTTCTTTTGACAAATTATATAAAAGTTTTAAAAATTGAGGTAGATTATGGGAGTAAGAAAAATTCTTTCGTCTGATTCCGATTCTGATTCGGATGATTTTTTAGAGGAATTTAACGCTCGTCAAAGATATCAGGATGCTCGGCTCCTGCGTGGTAATGCAAAATTATTACAATCTGAGCAGGATTTGATGATTGCAACGGTAATGCATCAGCTAAATAGCATGGAACGTGAGCAAAGTGAAAGAGAACGTTTATCTCAAACTAGTGTTGTACATTTACCGACCGAGGAATTAGAAATAGAGATTGAACAAAGACAAGAAGAGGAACAAGAACTTAGTAGCCGGGCTGATAAACTTTTAGAAGACTTTTGCCTTATAAACGAAGGACTGTCAAGAATTGAACAAGGACAAATTAAAATCCAAGAAGGTCAAGAATTAATAATTAACGATCAGGCAGAGCTAAGACAATCTTTTCAAAGAATAGGGCAAGAACAATACCTTATCCGTAGAGATTTTCAAGATATAAGAGAGTCCTTTCAAGAAATAGGACAAGAACTAGAAGTCATTAGCAGAGACTTTGGAGATTTTGAAGGGTCTTTCATGGAAATACGGCAACAACAGCAGTTAAGGCGAAATGAACAGGTAGAGATAAAACAAGCTTTTCAGGAATTAAACCAACAACAGCAGTTAAGGCGGAATGAACAGGCAGAGATAAAACAAGCTTTTCAGGAATTAAAACAACAACAGCAGCTAAGGCGGGATGAACAGGCAGAGATAAAACAAGCTTTTCAGGAATTAAAGCAACAACAGCAGCTAAGGCGGAATGAACAGGCAGAGATAAAACAAGCTTTTCAGGAATTAAAACAACAACAGCAGTTAAGGCTGAGTGAACAGGCAGAGATAAAACAAGCTTTTCAGGAATTAAAGCAACAACAGCAGCTAAGACGGAATGAACAAGCAGAGATAAAACAAGCTTTTCAGGAATTAAAGCAACAACAGCAGTTAAGGCTGAGTGAACAGGCAGAGATAAAACAAGCTTTTCAGGAGATACGGCAAGACCAAGAACGCTTACATAAAGGTTTTGAAAGCTTACGAGAATCCTTCCAGGAATTAGAGCAACAACATCAGTTAAGGCGGAATGAACAGGCAAAGATAAAACAAGTCTTTCAGGAGGCAGAACAAGAACGAGACGTTATACGTAGAGATTTTGCAGACTTACGAAAATCGTTTCAGGAAATAAGGCAGGCCCAAGAACGCGTACATAGGGATCTTGCAGGCTTTCGAGAATCGTTCCGAGAAATAGAGCAGCAATTCCATTTTCTACGCAGTGAGCAGACTGAGATAAGACGAGGCTTCCGGAAAATAGGACAAGATCGGGAGCAACTGGCCATAGAATTTGGAAGCTTGAAAAACAATTTTAAAGAAATGAGGTTAATAGTTGAAGAGCTGATAAAAAAATTTATTCCTTCCGATACTCAAGAAACTCTAACTGCTGAAGAACTAGCAGAAAAAGAAGAAAAAGAGGCGAAATTACTTACCCAACATTATATGCATGATTGGCAAAAGAGAATAAATCATGAGAATAGGAAGGAAAAAAACTCACATTCACTAACTATTCAAGAAGAAGTAACAGACCCAGAAAAGGAAAATTCTTTTATCAAAGTGGAAATGAAAGAAAGTGAGGGAATTTTACCCCAAGCGGAGGAGCAAGAAACCGAACTAGACTCAAGCAAAAGCTATCCATTGCAAACCGTTAAAGCTAGTTTTTTAAAAAAAGTATGGGCTGCTAAAGAATATGCCCAGAGCTTTTTTATAAAGCTAGCATGCCTGGCTACTATAGCTTCAGCAGGCATAGCTAGTTTCTTTGCTATAGGCGCTATGATGGTATAATTAAATAAAAATCTAAATAAAGAAATATTTAATTTCTTGTTAGGAAAGCTGCTGGGTTAATCCTAGCAGCTTTTTTTTTAAAGATAAACCATTCATGCAAAATTGTTTCAATGCATTTTTCTTACAGTAAGCGACAAGCCATTAAATGATTGGGCTTCATGCCAGATATAAGCTTTTTCTTAAGTTTACCATCACTACATTTTTTATTATCCGCATGACCAACTCACCTTACGCACAAAGGAGTTTAAAAATTATTTTAAGGGTATATTTTTTCTTTGAAATCCCGTATTTTTTGCATCAATTGTTTTTGGCCTAGCTTATTTTATTAATGGTATTTTCTGCTGCAATCCTGTTGCTTTCCTTCCCTAAGTAATTTGTGCCACCATGAAAGGTCTTGTATGGGGCCTTACTAAAGAATTTACGAGGAAATTGTATAGGGCAAGTGGCATGCATATTGATGGCAATACCTTAGGCTGGTCTCAATATATAAAGGCACCTTGTGACCGAATTTTGGATCGCAAAATTTTAGCTTTAGACTATTGAGAAACTAAGCATCTCTTCCATTATGGCAAACTTTTGCTAAGCAAAGCCAGGCTTGCTATGGAGTAATAATCAATCCAAGCAAGCCTTGTCCATTACGCAAGTCTATTCCATTTCTTACGCAGTTTAAAGACTACAAGCCAAACACATTCTTAATGGCAAAGAACGGAAGAAATGCGAAACCTTTATCTTTTAACCTTACAATTTTTTCGAAAACTAATCCGCTAGAAGGAAAAAGCTTTCTTAAGATATAATCTTTTACTTTTTCATCTATCAGGAATTTTCAATGCTTACTCAAGAAATTCGTCGCCAATTTCTCCATTATTTTAAAAATAAGCAGCACTCTATAATTACCTCCTCCCCTGTAGTGCCTCATGATGATCCTACTCTTCTTTTTACCAATGCAGGCATGAACCAATTTAAAGACGTTTTTCTAGGCGATACTATACGAGATTATAATCGAGCGACTACAGCCCAGAAATGCATCCGGGTGGGAGGAAAACACAATGATCTTGAAAATGTGGGGCATACCGCACGGCATTTAACATTCTTTGAGATGCTCGGCAATTTTTCCTTTGGCGACTATTTTAAAGCAGAAGCTATTCAATTTGCCTGGGAAGTTTCTACCCAAGTTTTTGGGTTTGAGGCAGAACGCATCTGGCCTAGTGTTTTCCGAGAAGATGAGGAAGCTTTCGAGCTTTGGACCCAGTATGTTCCTACCCATAAAATTACTCGTCTAGATGAAAAGGACAACTTTTGGGCGATGGGAGAGGTAGGGCCTTGCGGGCCATGTTCTGAGCTATACTATGATCGCGGACCTAAATATGGCAAGGCCTCTAAGCTTAGTGAAGATAGCGAAGGAAGTCGCTTTCTCGAATTTTGGAATTTAGTCTTCATGCAATATAATCGCTCATCGCCTACGCAGCTTACTCCTCTACCTAAGCCATCGATAGATACGGGAGCAGGCTTAGAACGCGTGATTAGCCTAAAAATGGATGTAGATTCTGTCTTTGAAACAGATGTGCTGCGTAGCCTAATTGCTCAGGTTGAGCAGGTCTCAGGCATTCCTTATGACCCTGCTAATCCTCATCTAGCCCCTGCTTTTCGTGTGATTGTCGACCATTTGCGCTGCTTAGCTTTTGCTATAGCCGATGGGGTCCAACCCAGTAATATCGACCGAGGATATGTTTTAAGGAAAGTTTTAAGACGTGCTGTACGCTATGGCCGTATGTTAGGAATAGAAGATCCTTTTCTAGCTAAAGTGCTTCCTCGGTTAGTTGAAACGATGGGCAGCGACTATAAAGAATTGCAAAGAGGGCAAAGTCTTATTGCGGAAATTTTAACGATAGAAGAAGAAGCTTTTTTCCGTACCTTACGCCGAGGTGGCAATATTCTTACTCAGATCATTGATAAGGCTCAAGCCAGCAGCAAACAAATTACAGGTGATGAAGCTTTTAAACTTAAAGATACTTATGGCCTGCCTATGGAAGAAATCCTATTGATTGCTAAAGATTCAGCTCTTACTGTTGATGTAGAACGCTATCAAATTTTAGAACAAGAGGCTAAAGAACGCTCCCGTAACTCACAAAAAACTACCCAACAAGTAGCTTCAGAAAATCTATACGCAAGTTTTACTGAAAAGCATGGACCTACAAAATTTGTAGGCTATCAGCAGCAACAGGCAGTGAGTAAAATTCAAGGTATTCTTTATAACGGGCAATTTGTCACCTCCTTAGAGGAAGGCCAAGAAGGCATTATTCTTCTTGACCAAACACCCTTTTATGCAGAAATGGGTGGGCAAATAGGAGATTTAGGAGTTATTAAAGGAGATCACAAGCTCTTTCAAGTGACTGATTGTAAATCTCCCTATAAAGGTATTATCGCCCATATAGGTAGGGTAGAAATAGGTTGCTTGAACACAGCGGATACCTTGACAGCTATGATCGACTTAAGACGGCGTCAAAAGATTGCTAACAACCACACAGCTACCCATCTTTTGCATTGGGCTCTTTCCCAAGTATTAGGAGAGCACATCAAGCAGGCTGGCTCGGTAGTAGATGCTGAACGCCTCCGCTTTGACTTCAATCATCATAAAGCCTTGACCTACGAAGAAATCGTAGCTCTCGAGGATCTGATTAATGCTAAAATTCGCACCAATCAAGCGGTCAAAGGGTATGAGATTCCCTATGAAGAAGCACAAAAAAGAGAAGATATTAAACAATTTTTTGGGGAAAAATATAGCTCTCTCGTACGAGTTGTGGATATAGACTATTCTAAAGAGTTATGTGGAGGCACGCATACTAATTTCTTAGGCACTATTGGTTATTTTCGTATCGCCAAAGAAAGCAGCATCGCTGCGGGCGTGCGACGCATTGAAGCAGTCACGGGGGCAGAAGCTGAAGCTCTCAATCGTGAAACAGAAAAAATCATCCTAGAAAGTGCAGCTTTACTAAAAGCATCACCTGCTAAGCTAAAAGAAAAAATAGAAAAGCTATTAGAAGAAAATAAGCAATTATCTCAGCAGCTAAAAAACCTTCAAAAAACCCAGAGAGAAAATCTTGTGGATTCTCTTTTAGGAAAAGTGGAAAAGCTCCCTAAAGCTAGCCTCATTGCATCTCAAGTCGATCTCTCCCCTGAAGAATTGCGCTTATGTGCTGAAGACCTTATGGCACGCTTTAAATCAGGCGTATTAATCCTTGCAGCTTCTTATGAAGAGCGCTGCCAATTGATCATTCGTGTAACTGAAGATTTAGTGGCCCAAGGCATTCAAGCTTCTGATATAGTCAAGAAGATTGCCCCCACTATTGAAGGTAGCGGAGGAGGCAAGCCTGGCAATGCTCAAGCAGGAGGGAAAGCTCCTCATAAGGTTGGACAGGCCTTAGCACAAGTACGTGAAATGCTTGGAGATAAACTTTTCGATAATAAAATGGATTGAGAGGAAAATATTTTCTCTCACTCCTTTTACTTTCCGCAAGCTGCTCATAGGTTTAGCTTCGAAGGCCACCCCCTTTTTTTCTCTTCGCTGTCCTTTTTGTGTAGATGCCTTACGCACACTCTTTGATTACCTTTGTAGTTTTTTTTAGCCCCTTTACTTCATCCTGCCCTATTTAACTTGTGTTTAGTTACCCCTTACCTGCTCCCATCTATTTTTAATAGATTCCCTCTCAAAAATATATTTTCGCATTCAATTAAGAATTAACTTTTTAATAATCAGTTGATTATAATAATTTCTTATTAACAAGGACTTTAAGGTTTTAAATTTATGGCCTTTATCATCGAGATGTTTCTTTTCTACCCTGCGGCTTTTTATTTCTTGAGAACTCTTCTTTTACAAAATTTTCCCAGCCAGTTTGAGTGCTTTCGGCTATTCATTAAACTTAAGGCTAATTAAGAATTAATAGTGGTGCAAAAAAGCCTATTTAAAGTGTATCTTATTTATTTTCTTTACCTTCTTCTTGAGGCAAAACAGTGTTTAAAGAAATAATCAAAAGTGAAAAAATTCAAAAGCTTGAAGAAGCTTTAAAAAATCATGATTCCATTCTTATTGAAGAAACATGGAATGCAGCCAAAGCTTTTATAACTTCTTTAGCCAAGCAAGCCACTGGCAAAAACATTCTTATTTTAACAGGGGCTAGCTTAGAAGAGACCCGCTTATTTCACGATTTTCCATTTTTTTCTGGACAATCCGCTATTGAATTTCCCGCTTGGGAGACGTTGCCCTCTGAAAACATTGCACCTAGCCCTGATGTAGTGGGCGAGCGGTATAAAGTTTTAGAACAGCTAGTGCAACAAGAAGGCCCTCACATTATTCTTTCTGGCCTGCAAGCTTGCTTGCAACGTCTGATCCCTCCTCAAAAATTTAAACAGCTCTACATGCACCTGACCCCTCAAACATCCATTCCTTTTGGAATTTTTATAGAGCGCCTTGTGAGCATGGGATATCAAAGAAGAGCTGTGGCTGCCGATAAAGGCGAATTTGCGATTCGCGGCGGAATCATTGACATTTTTCCTGTTTCTTCTCCTGATCCTTTCCGGCTTGACTTTTGGGGAGATGAAATTGAATCCATCCGCATCTATGATCCTATTGGGCAAAAGTCTATCCGAAGTGTAGAAAAAGTAGAGATTCCGCCTGCTAAAGAGCTGGAATTATTAAAACCTGAGCCTCATCTATGCACACTCTTGGATTATTTAGGTCCTGAGACGATCGTGGTTTTTGATGACATACTCGCTTTAGAAGACCGTTATGCTTCCCTTGTCAATATTTGTGGTAGCTCAACGCCTACATTTTGCAGCATCGGACAGTTCATGGAAGCTATGGCCCCCCTACAGAAAATCTTTCTTAGTCAGAATCCTATAGAAGAATTGAGCGAAGTTCGCATCCTTGATAAAACTTCGACAAATTATTATTCTAAACAAGCTCCTCTCTACAAGCTCTCTTTCTCTCTATTCGCAAGCGAATTTCATGCTCGACGTTGGTCTCATCCTTTCATTCCTCTCAGTCATTTCCTGTTGCCTGAACAGGCAGAGAACGCAGAAATTAACGGCCAAGAAATTCTCTTATCCCTCTCTAAGCTGGGACAATCAGATCATCATCTTCACTTTCTTTGCGCCACGCCCTTAGAAGAAAGTAATCTAAAAAAACGCCTTCAAGAGGCTCATATTACCCTGCCGGAAAATACTTTTTTCCACCTGCACTATTTATCCAGCGGTTTTGTCTTAGAAGATCAAAAGCTGATCATCTTACCTGCCACTGAGATTACGCATCGATATAAAATCCGCCGACAGAAACAGCGCAGCACTTATCATACCACCCCGCTAGAAAGTTATGATTTATCTGCGGGAGAGCTTGTAGTACACCTTAATAATGGTATCGGTAAATTTATTGGACTAGAAAAACGCCCTAATCTTCAAGGGAGCCTTAGTGAATTTTTTGCCATTGAATATGCCGACAACGCTAAATTATTTGTCCCTCTTAATCAAGCCTATTTAATTAGCAAATATGTAGGAGCTAATGAAGAAATTCCTAAACTGCATCATCTAGGCAGCAGTCGCTGGAAGAAGACTAAAGAAAATACTGAGCGGGCTATTATGAGCTATGCGGCCGACCTTTTAGAGTTATACGCTAAGCGCTCCGTGAAAGAAGGCTATGCCTATTCGGAAGACAGCTCAGATATGCAAGCTTTTGAAGAAGACTTTCCTTTTGTGGAAACTGAAGATCAGCTAGCTGCTATCGCTGCCATTAAAGCTGACATGCAGGAAAAAAAATGCATGGATCGCCTAATTTGTGGCGATGTGGGGTATGGAAAAACGGAAGTCGCTATGCGGGCTGCTTTTAAAGCAGTGGTTGACGGTAGGAAACAGGTTGCAGTCTTAGTTCCCACCACCGTACTAGCCATGCAGCATTATGAAAATTTTGTTGAAAGAATGAGCAACTTTCCTATTAATATCGCCGTCATGTCTCGCTTTCGTTCGGCCAAGCAAATGAAAGAGACCTTGGAGGGCATTGCTAAGGGCTCTGTCGATATTATTATTGGTACCCATCGTTTGATAGGCAGAGATGTAATTTTTAAAGATTTGGGGCTGGTTATCATTGACGAAGAGCAACGTTTTGGCGTTAAAGCTAAAGAACAGCTGAAAAAGATTAAAAATTCTATTGAATGTTTAACGCTTTCTGCTACGCCAATCCCGCGTACCCTCTACATGTCACTCATCGGAGCACGCGACATGTCTGTCATTAATACCCCCCCTCAAGATCGCCTGCCCATTACCACTCTCATCACGGAATCTAATGACGAAACACTTAAGAATGCTTTACTACGTGAACTATCTCGTAATGGTCAAGCCTATCTCATCCATAATCGCGTAGAATCCATCTATGATTATGCCGCCCGCCTCAAAAAACTTTTACCCCAAGCTCGCATTGTCGTAGGACATGGACAAATGAGCAGCCAAGAAATAGATACTGTTTTCCATGCTTTTAAAAGCGGCCAAGCAGATATCTTGGTAGCTACGACAATTGTAGAAAACGGCATTGATATTCCTAATGCCAACACCATTTTAATCGATCGTGCCGATACTTTTGGACTCGCGGATCTATACCAATTACGTGGCCGAGTAGGCCGATGGAATAGAAAAGCTTATGCCTATTTTATGGTTCCCCGTCTACGTTCGTTACCAGAACTTTCGCGCAAAAGGCTGAATGCTTTAATGGAAGCGCAAGGATATGGTGGCGGTATGAAAATTGCTATGCGCGATCTTGAAATCCGAGGAGCAGGAAATATTTTGGGCCATGAACAATCCGGGCAGGTAGCTGCTATTGGCTTTCATTTATATTGCAAGCTACTAAAAAGAACTATACAGACTTTACAAGGTAAAATATCCAGTTTACTTGTGGATACTAAAATGGATTTTCCCCTGCTGGACGCACGATTGCCAGAAGAATTTATTAATGAAGTTAGCTTACGCATGGAAATTTATCAAAGATTAGGAGAAGCCATCACCCATGAAGAGGTAGAGGCTATCTGGGAAGAAATTAAAGACCGTTTCGGAACACCTCCTGAAGCTGCTAGTTGGCTATATCATCTTACAAAAATACGTGTATATGCTTCTACGCATGGCTTTACCCTTTTAAAGCTTGATAAGTTTGGTTTAAGCTTAGAGCAGCAAAAAGGTAAGCAAACAAAAAATAAGCGAACGCTAATAGGTTCCTTTAAAAATGGTAAGCAGCTGGAGAGCAAGGTTATTCAAGCTATGCAAGAGATGTAGAAAACAATCTAAAGAAATCCATTAAAAGCTGGATCTTAATAAGGGACCTTATTCTCCTACTTTTTTATAAGCCCTGCCTACTTACAAACATTAAGGGTGAAGAAATTATAAGCTTAAAAGGTTGTTTTCTTATATGTTCTTAAGGGCAGCAGTAATCAATTCACTCAGCTCAATAGTTTCAGGAAATTCTTTCAAGCATTTTTTAATGGCTTGTTGAGCAATCATTTGATTATAGCCTAGATTGATCAAAGCGCTCATCGCATCTTTAATTTTCTGAGCATGTGGGTCAGTAGAGGGGTAGACTGCATGTTCTTCAGGATCAAGAAGCAGTATAGCTGGAATTTTATCGCGCATTTCTATCATCAAACGTTCTGCAGTTTTCTTGCCAATGCCTGGAACCTTGCTGATGGTAGCTATCTCATGATTATGAATAGCCCGCTGCAGCTCACGCCCTGATAGATGGCCTATAATGCTTAGAGCCATCTTTGGCCCTACGCCTGTTACATTCATTAAAGCTTCGAAAAGCTCGCGGTCCTCGCTATTCAAAAATCCATATAACGTTTGGGAATTTTCTCTAATGACAAAAGCAGTATAGAGCAAAACCTCTTCCTGTAGGGCAGGGAGTTTTGCAAAAAGATTTGCAGGAATTAAGATTTTGTAGCCTATACCCCCACTTTCAATTACAGCAAATAAGGAGGTCAATTGCGTTAAAGCTCCTTTTATGTAAGCTATCACTTCTCACCTGTTATTTAATATTAAATTTCCGCTTCATAGAGACTCTTACATTGGGCTGCATGTGCATGGCAGATCGCCAACGCTAAAGCATCAGCAGCATCCTCCGGCTTAGGAGGCTGGGCGAGCTTTAAAAGAAGTTGCACCATCTTTTGCACTTGTCCTTTGCTAGCGCTTCCGTTGCCTACCACAGCTAGCTTAGCTTTAGAAGGTGAATATTCAAAAATAGCAATCCCCTTTTTCTTGGCTGCTAAAATTGCAATTCCTCGTGCCATTCCAAGCTTGATCGCACTTTGCACATTTTTACTGACATACTGCGTTTCCACGGCAAGGGCCTCAGGGGAATATTGATGAATAAGAGCCTCTAGTGCATTAAAAATAACCAGATAGCGTTCCGTTAATTTGTAATTAGCGGGCGGGCGTATGCAACCATAATCTAGAACTTGATAAACATTTCCTACAACTCTAATAATTCCATATCCTGTAATGCGCGTGCCAGGATCAATTCCAATAATTATCACACATATCCTTTAATCAAATAAATTCTGGCGTAAGGGAGAAGAGGCAGGCCTTGCATCAAACAAAGAAGGTTGCCCCTGTGGCTCATGGGGAAGAGAAGAAAGCTCATTATCTAAAGAAACCTGCGCAGGCATCTCTTCCCATTCAGGAGGTTTTTTGGACGTAACAACCTCAGCAGACATTGGAACCTCACCTTGCGATGTAATATCCTGGGCCCCTATCATATGACTTAAGCTAGCCAATAAGCCATGCATCTGCTGCTGCTTTTCTTCTAAAGTTTTAAGGTTTTCCTCCGCCTGTTGATATTTGGCTTCCCAATGGGCTACCTGGCTCTCTGTCACGCGAATAGTTTCCTGCAACAGCTGTTGAGTTTTACTTTCTTGTATTAACTGCTGTTCAAAAGAGTTTTGCTTTTCATTCATTTTAATTTTAAGCTGATTTAAATTTTCTTCCAGATCAGCAATCAGGGATTTTTGCTCTTCAATTTTTTCATTAAGAAGGGCAACCTCTTTAACTTTTTTACCCAAATGCTGTTGGGCTACTTTAATGCGCGCATCTTGCTCCTCTTGATAACGAGTCATTATAGATAGAGTGTCTTCAAGTCTGAATTTTTCTTGAGAAAGATAGGTAATTTCCTTTTGATCGGCTTCTACTTGCTGTTCTTTCAGCTTAAATAAATCTTGCTGCTGCTGTAAACTGCTTTCAAGCTCTTGAGAATGCTTTTGTTTTTGCTTCACTGCCTCCAACTGCTGCTCATGCAACAAATTTTCTAATCGTAACAGCTGCTCTTTGAGATCGTTTTCTTTTTTTGAGATTTGCTCAAGTGTGCATTGAAGGGCTTTATTCTCATTTTGCTGGGATACAATGGTCTCTTCACACTGCAACACTTTATTATAAAGAGCTATTTTTTCACTTACGGAATTCATGTAGCAGCTTTCGATTTCTTTAGCTTCACGCATCCCTTTAGATAAATCTTCCTTAATTATGGTGATCTCTTTTTCTAACTGATTAAAGAACTGGTCTTTCTCAGTCATAGAGGCTTCTAGCTGTATTTTCTCCTCTTTGATTTTATTAAAAGCTTCTTTTTCTTCAGCTAATTTTGCTTTAAGAGAGCTAAATTGTATTTGCAAGGCATGAATTTCTTCTACTAATTCCTGTTTCTCAGCCTTTTCAGTGTTTAAAGCCTCTATCTGCTGTTGGATGCGCTTCTGTGCTACCTCCAATTGTCCTGTAAGGTTGAAAACAGCTTCTTCGGAACGTTGAAAATCTTCTCTTAGCTGATTGAGCTCTAAATAGGCTTCTTTGGATCTCTCGTGCAGATGTTTAAGCACGCGCTCGAGTTGAGTGGAATGCTTTTGGATCTCAGCAAGCTTTTTAGCTAAAACATGATTTTCCATTTTTAAAGCATGGATATTTTTTGGCTCTTGCTCTAGCTTTGCTTCCGTGCCTGGTAGATGTTCTTGCTGTCTATCTTGAGTATGTTCTTCATGAATTAGCTCATAAATCTTTTTTTCTTGTTCTTGTACCACCAATGTCAATCTTTCTAGCTGTTCTTTCTGCTGTTGATTTTGCAATAAGGCTTCTTGATAGGAGTCTGCTAGCTCAGAAGATCTATGCAAAACAGCTTGATCATTCTCCCCTTTATGCTGAGCTTCTTTTAAATCGTCTACCAATTGATCATAAAGAGCTTTAAGGCTTTTTTGTTGCTCTAGAAGAGTTATGTTTTCTTGGGTAAGCTTTTTATTATGTAAATGTAATTGATAAGCTGAGCTATTTTCCTGCTTATTTTTCTGATGAGCGCTTTCGTCTACAACTGAGCTGCTTAACACATTTTTCTTTTTGTACCTAGCTAACATATTCTTCAAATTTTCCATGCTTTCCTTTCTTTTATAGGAAGGATTACGCGAAGATTTGATGGGATCATTTGTTGATAAAAGCATAGCTTGTTCTAACTTCACGTTTTGAAGCTCCTTTTCCAGTTCATTACCTTTATCCTTTTCAAAAGCAAGATTTTGAAAGAGCCGCTGGGGCTCTTCATCTGAGTAAATGTGACGGTTGCTCAAAACTTACCTATTAAGAAATATTTGGACAGACACCTATTTTTGCTCTATAGTATATTCCTTTTATACTTAAGTTTCGCTTTATAACTCAAGAGATGCCTAACCAACTAAGGTTAAAAAGCATGAAAACCCCTTATTTCCCCTGGCCCTCTAAGCCTCCAAAGAATATTATCGTAAGAATGCCCAATTGGATAGGTGACGCTGTCATGGCCACTCCCCTATTAACCGATTTAAAAAGGCAATGGAAAGAGGCTAAAATTACAGTTATATGCCAAACACCTATCGATAGTGTACTTCAGAATCACCCTGATATCAACTCCATTTACGCATTTAAACGTCCTAAGAGCTGGTTAAACAAGTTTCATCATTATGAGGTTATCGATTTTTTGCAAAAAGGCCAATATGATTTAGGTCTTCTTTTAACAAATTCTTTCTCCTCAGCTTGGTGGTTTTTAAAAGGAAAAGTTCAAAATCGCCTCGGATTTGCCGATGGGTTTAGAAGTCTTTTGCTAAACAAAGCTATACCTTTTCCGAAAAACAAGGAATTCCAGCATCAAGTTATTACGTATAAAACGTTACTCGGCCCTTTAGCCATTCCCGTTTCCTCTACGCCTCCCCAACTTTACGTAAGTACTCAAGAACTCCAAGAGGCTCATCATTTTCTCCATCGTTGCGGGATTGACCTTCAAAAAAATATTTTGGTAGGCATCAATCCTGGAGCAGCTTATGGCTCGGCTAAATGCTGGCCGCCTGAGCGCTTTAATAAATTAACGAAAAAGTTATTAGAAAACCCGAATATTTTTGTTATTTATTTTGGCGATAGTAACGGAGTTTCGGTGGTGAACCAAATATGCCAAGACTTGCCTAACCGTGCAATTAATCTAGCAGGACGCACATCTATTCGCGAGTTGATAGCCCTGCTAAAATGTTGCTCTATCTTTCTTACAAATGATAGCGGACCTATGCACATCGCTGCTGCTTTGGGTGTACGTTTGCTAGCACTCTTTGGCTCTACTAATGAGATAAAAACAGGTCCTTATCCTCAAGGGTTGGTGATTCATAAACATGTCGAATGCTCTCCTTGCTACAAGCGTGTATGCCCTATTGATTTTCGCTGCATGACCAAGATCAAGGTAGAAGAAGTCTATGAACAACTTGAAAGATTGTTAAAAGAAAATAGCTGTTGATAAAAAAATAGCCTTTATTAACCTCTTCCTGAGCCTTTCCTTAGGGCATAAGTCTAGAAAAGATTGCTAACAATTTACCGATTAATTCTCAAGCATGCAGTTTGCTTGAGAAATTAGCGTCGCCTAAAATAATAAGCTGCCAAAAAGCTTTCTCTCCCTTAACTTTTAAAGTTTTAAGAGGATTTGTTAAATCTTCAGCAAGGCTTTCTTGATTTCTTGATGTTTTGCGCTTTCTTAAGAAAGAAAACAGAAGGCTTTAAACGATTTTTAAGAAGAAAAAGGCGCAAGATAAGCGGTAAAGATCGCTAGAAGATAATCAGATAAACTTATTTCCTAAAGGCTCTATAACGATTTTTTAAAATTTTTTCCCCTCTACTTTTTTTGAAATATTTCTAAAACTAGGCTTTAAGCTAGGCATAAACGCAAAAAAACTTTCAAGACTCTGACAATAATTTAAAAAATTTAATTAATTTGCCTTCTAAAAAAATGGTTCTTGAAAAATCTGTTGCCAAAGAATAAACTATTTTTCTTATCCGCGCATAAGGTTAAACCTTGTAAAGATAATAATCCGTCAAGCTGCTTGCTCCCTGTATGCCTTCAAATTTTTGAGACTACATGATAAAAGAAAGCGATCATGAGTAATAATTTTATTTTTAAGGAATATATGCATGAATTATGATAGGGCAATAGCCAAGCTCAATAGCATTCAACAGCCTCACCTCCTTAACTATTGGCATGAACTTAATGAAGCAGAAAAAAACCTTTTATTGCAACAGATTGAAAATTTAGATATCGATGCTTTTCATGAGCAGCAAGCTGTAATTAACGCACGCTTTCTTTGCGACATTTCTGTAGATCCTTTCCTAGATTATCAAAAAGTGGGCTCTTTAGAAGATGCATTACTTGGCAAAGAAGCGATCGAGCAAGGACGCTTGGGTTGCTTAATTGTAGCTGGAGGGCAAGGGACACGCTTACATTTAGAGGGACCTAAAGGGTTATATCCTATTAGCCTTATACGCCATAAAAGCCTTTTTCAGTTATTTTCTGAGAAGATTGTAGCAGCAAGTAAGCTAGCCCTTCATCCTCTTCAGGCAGCTATCATGACATCCCCTCTTAATCATGAGAGGACCTTAGCCTATTTTAAAACCCATGCTTATTTTCAATTAAGAAAAGAACAGCTGGATTTCTTTGCTCAACCCATGCTCCCCTTTCTAGATGAAGCTGGCAACCTTTTCTTAGAAAAAAAGGGTTGTTAGCTGAAGGGCCTAACGGCAATGGAGCCTGCCTGCATCAATTTTGGGAGGAAGGTCTCTTAGCCAAATGGAAAAAAATGGGCATTGAGCATTTAAATTTTGTTATGATTGATAATCCCTTAGCCGATCCTTTTGATGCTGAGCTATTTGGCATGCATATTCGTAATCAGAATGATATTACTATCAAGTGTACGCTGCGAGCAGATCCGGAGGAAAAGGTAGGGGTTATCGTCAAGCAGTACCAAAAAGTTCAGGTCATTGAATATACTGAATTCCCTGAAAGTGAACGCTATGCAAGGCTGTCCGACGGCTCTCTTAAGCACCCTTGTGCTAATATCAGCTTATTCTGCATCAGCCTATCATTTATTGAAAAAATTTGTGATAAAAAAATAAAGATGCCTCTCCATGCTCTTTACAAAAAGACACCTAGCTTAATCGATTCTTCCCAAAAAGGATGGAAATTTGAGCATTTTATTTTTGACATTTTTCCTCTTGCCGATAAAGTTCAAGCGCTACTTTGCCCACGAGAAAGATGCTTTGCTCCTCTAAAAAACTTACGTGGTCAAGATAGCCCTACGAGTGTCCAGGATGCCTTGCAGGCTAGAGATCGACAATTATATGAGGAGCTTTTTAGCAAAAAAGCTCCTTTGGTTCCCTTTGAGCTAGCACAAGATTTTTACTACCCCGTTCCTTCTTACGTGGACCAATGGAAAAATCATGCTTTGCCCCCTGAAGGCTACTTTGGAGACATCGGATGCTTGGATATTTGATGCCCTCATTCCACTTTACCCATCCCTTCAAACGTCTGGTTTCAGCCGGCTTTTACAATCAGTCTCAGTTAGAAGAGACAGGCTTTTTTAAATTTTTCGCTAGTGTAGGGATTAGCGATGATGATAAGTAGGTTTTTATCTGCAAACCGACAAGTCTAGAGTAAAAGAAAAAATTGATAATTTTTATGAAAGATATAATTTAGGTAAAAAATTATGAAAGTAGGATTCCTAGGAGCCGGAAGCTGGGGATATAGCCTGGCATCACTATTAGCTTCCAAAGGATATCAGTTAATCTCTTGGACCGCACGACCCGAGCTCGTTAAACATTTAACAGAAAAGCGTGAACATCCTTACTTGCCAGGCCATACATTCAATGGCAGCATGAAATTTACAACAGATATAAAAGAAGCTTTGCAAGGAGTTGATATGCTTGTTGAGGCTGTCACTTCAGCAGGCATTCGCCCTGTCTTTGAACAAGTTAAAAAGCTAGGACTTCCTAAATGCCCTATCGTTATTACCTCTAAAGGAATTGAGCAAAATACAGGGCTTATTCTTCCTGATGTTGTCGTAGAAGTGTTAGGAGGAGATACTCGCCAGCAAGTAGCTTTTTTAAGTGGACCTAGTTTTGCTCAAGATGTTATACGAAAACTGCCCACCTCTGTCGTTGGCTCTGCTTATGCTCCTGAAGTGATGCGCATTGTTACCGATACTTTTACCACTCATACTTTTCGTGTTTATCCTAATCCTGATATCCACGGAGTAGCCTATGGCGGAGCCTTAAAAAATATCATCGCTATTGCCTGCGGTATGGCTGAAGGATTAGAATTAGGTCATAGTGCTAAAGCAGCATTAATGACACGTGGCTTACATGAAATTCGCAAGCTCGCTGTTGCTAGAGGCTGTAAAGCTGAAACATTAAATGGCTTATCAGGAATGGGTGACTTATGCTTAACCTGCGGCTCCTTGATGAGTCGGAATTTTCGTTTCGGATACCTTTTAGCACAAGGGTTATCTCCCCAAGAAGCAGCTGTTAAAATCGAAATGGTTGTAGAAGGAGCCTATACCTGCGTTTCCACCTTACAGCTTAGCCATCAGCTGAATGTAAGTATGCCTATCACCGAGATTGTTTATAAGATCATTTACGAAAATCTTGCCCCTCAAGAAGCTGTTAAAGCTCTAATGCAAAGAACCATTAAAGAAGAACATCTTTAGAAATTTTCTCCATGATAATGTGTGATCAAAAACTTAAGTGAGATCAAGCATGAAAGTCTTTACAGCACAGCAGATGAGGAATTTAGAAGCGCAAGCCTACCAAGATAACGCTTCTGAGGAATTTTTTATGGAGCAGGCAGGCGCTAGCATTGCTCAAATGGTAGAAGAGTATCTTAACATCCATCAGCTTGCTAAATATATTATCTTATTGTGTGCTAAAGGTAACAATTCGGGAGATGCTTACGTAGCAGGGCGCTATCTTTTAAAGAAAGGATGTAAAGTATGTGCTTTGCAAGCTGTTTCTTTAGAAGCAGGTTCCCCTTTATGTATCAAGAATTATCATCGTTTTAAGCAAGCAGGTGGCGAGACAAAAGATCCCTCTTTTTCTTTTCCTGAAGAAGGAGTTATCCTAGATGGCTTCTTTGGCACAGGATTTAAAGGCAGCCTACAAGAGCCTTTTGCTAGTATAGTAGGGCGTGCCAATGCCTCTAAATTACCTATCTTAGCCATCGATATTCCCTCAGGATTAAATGGTGATACGGGGATTGCGGAAGGTGAAGTCATTCAAGCCACTCAAACTCTTTTTTTAGGCGCCCCTAAAAAGGGCTTCTTTATAAACGATGGCTGGAACTATGTAGGTAGCTTACATCATATAGACTTCGGGATGCCTAAAGAATTTATCGATCAGGCTCCTACTGATATGATTATGCTGACTAAAAACATTGTGCAGCCGCTACTTCCGCCTATTAAAAGATGTTGGCATAAATATGAACGTGGTTATGTGACAGCCCTAGCAGGCTCTCCTCACATGCCGGGGGCTGCCATTCTCTCTGCAAGGGCAGCCTTAACGGCAGGAGCAGGCATTGTACGTTTAATTCATCCTAAAGAAATGGAAGCGGCCCTTGCAGCTGCCCCTGTAGAACTAGTGCGGCAAAGCTATTGTTTGCAGAACCTAGAGGCTATCCTTGAGCCTATAAATAAAGCGTCCGCTTCTTATATAGGGCCTGGCATAGGGAAAACAGAACAAACCTCTTACCTTCTTAAATATATCCTCAAGCATATTAAAAAACCTTGTGTCCTAGATGCAGATGCGCTAACTTTGCTATCTGAGAGTCAAGTACCTTTACCTAAAGAGCTAGTGTTAACTCCTCATCATGGAGAGATGTTAAGGCTCTTAAGAGCGGAGCAAGGGCCTCTCGCCTCAGGAAAACTGCTAGAATTAGCTCAATCATTTACTAATGATAAAAATGTTACCTTGATACTTAAAGGAGCGCCTACCTTTATTTTGCAGCCAAACTTGCCTATACATGTTAATCCAAGAGGTGATGCAGGAATGGCTACTGCAGGGAGTGGGGATGTATTAACAGGGATGATTGCAGCTTTGCTAGCGCAAGGCTTGCCGCCTCCTCAAGCCGCAATCTTGGGAACTTGGTTGCATGCTGTAGCAGGTGAACAGGCAGCTAAAGAGAAAACCTCTTATTGTATGACAGCCTCTGATATAATTACTCACCTTCCCCATGCTTATAAAGCTCTATTAAAATAAGGCCATTTATCTTAGCTTAATTTCCTTTCTGCTAACTTCAATCTTCCGATAAAAAAGCATGGCGCCAAACAGGCTTTTTGAAGACACTCAAGCTGTGGTTATATGCTTTTGAGCAGCTCTTTAGGCATACATATACTTAATAAAAACCTTTTAAAGAGACAGTCCGCCTTCTTAAAGTTCGTTTATTTTTTAGATGATGCAGGCAAAATTTCTTTAAACAGTAGGATTTCTAAAAAGCCTCTTCGCTAAGATTACTTTAAGAAAAAAAACAGAGCCTACCCTTTATAAGCAACTTTTCTATGTAATCGTATATTTTAAACACTTTTCCTTACCAAGAAGAGCGAAGAAAAGAAAGTTAAGGGTCTTTTTAGATAGGGCACGTGCCTTTTTCGAGTGGATAAAAAAGTTAGGGTAGGCTCAACTTATTTTTTACGAAGGGCTTACTACGAAAGATTTAAGGCTTAACTTGCTGGGCAATCTTAATGATTTCTTCTAATATTTGATTAAAAGTAGTTTCTCCTCTAGCAACTCTTTCTAAAGTAGAACTAAAAAGCTCTAGCGTAAGCATGATTAAGCCAATAATAGAAAAGTAAAGGTTTTTATTGAAATTACTTTCTCCGTAAAACAGGATATAACGATAATTAAGTGTTAGATTTATCTCATCCATCTCAAATCCCGGAAGTTCAATCAAGCGATTTAAATAACAGATTAGGCTACTTACTTGGGTAGAAGCTTGGGGATGAATGTTGAAAGGAAAAACAGCTTGAAACTGGATGCGATAAAAGGGATTGTCTGAAGAGTCAAGCCCTTGCATTAACTCTTGTTTTATAGCAGTTACCTCTAAAATTTTTTCCCGTTCCTTATCATCTACTCCTAGAAAGAGGAGAAGACGTGGATAGAAAGTTTGATCAGTAGCTTCTATATAAGAGCAGTCAAATTTTTCGTCCCTCAACGCTTGTTGGAATTGCTTTAGAAATTTTTCTTCTGTCATGGTGTTTGCTCTTTTAAATAGTTAATGTATTTTTTAGCCTTTAAATTGTTAAGCTGTTGCTTCATTAACGCTAGCAGTTCTGTATTATCCATTTTAAAAAAGTCTTTTAGCTTATCCATCAAAGCATTCTTATCCACTTGATCTGACCTCTTTTTAAGGGCTTGGTAATCTATTCCCATTTTTTCTTTTAATATCTTTTGAGTTTCTTCGTCAAACTCGAAAGAAGAATTAGGCTCTAAAATTTTCTCCATAATAATTAAAGGCACATTCATCGCTTTCTTTTCAGCTTGGGTAATTAAGCCATTGGCTATAGCAAAATCTGCACTGCCAGCTTCCTTCAAACGATTCTGCAATCGCGTAATTTTTCCTTCTTTTCCTACCCAGGATTCCACCTTCCGCTTTAATCGCTCTTGTTTTTGGCTTTCCTTTTCTAGCATTTTAAGCTGCCTTTCATGCTTTCTATCCAATTCCTCCATCATTTTTTCCAGTTGCGCTTGCTCCCCATAGCTTTCTAGCTCATCGATTTTCTTTTTCGTTTCTTTGTATAATTTTTCAAGAGTTTTCCTTAACTCAATAGGATAAGCAGTAGCCTCCAATGTCTTTTGCTGCTCCAATAAGCCTGCCAATTGCTCATATCTGGCACTTGTAATTTTTAGTGTGCCTATCCGTTCTTCTTGCCTATTTAATTGCCAAGAACGGATTTTAGCAGGAAGCTGAAATACTTCAAGACGCACCCCCACTCCCTGTATCACACATTTAAAAAGATGAGGTTTATATCTATAAAAGAAATAAAGACCTATGCCCATTACTGCTATTCCTAAAACAAAAAAGCCTAAGCCAGGCAGAGCCATACTCGAGGAAGCTAAAGCAATCACGCCGGTAAGGGCTAAAACTTGTAGGGTAATCGCTAGAGTGGTGGAAAGACAAGCAAGTATAAGTTCTAGATTTGAGGATATAAGCTTAAAATTAAAAAACTTTTTTTCATTTCTGACTTTTAATTCTGCTAGCGTTTGCAAACTATTTCTCGTCATGACATTGATGGTATCTTCAGTTTGATCCATATCTTCTATAAAGTTTTGGAGCAAGAAAGCTCTAAATGAAGGCTCGGTAATTTTTTTTTCAAAAGTTTCTTTATCTATAATTCCTTGCGCTTCGCACTCCATGCCCTTCTCTTCTAGATTATCTTTAATTTCTTCAAAAGAAAAAGCCTGAAATTTACGTAAAAGTAAGCGCTCTTCACGTTTGGCTAACAGATCTTGCGCTTGTTGAAAGGTCCTAGGATCTTTGGTAAGCTCTAGCATCCAAATCTCATGAGTGGCTCTAGCTTTTTGAGCTTGCCATACACCAATCGTTTTCATCATTATATCTAAGAAAGATAGGGTCCAACCCAAGGCTGTTTTTCCGGCAGGAACCGCCAGCTTTAAGGCACTTAAAACCAAGCTAGTACTTTTGGCGGCTATAAAACTCGCTGAGAGAGTAAAGTTAATAACTTTATTTTTTAATTCCCGTTTTTGGGCACTAATAAACTTGCGGAGAATCCTAATAGAGTCTTTAAGCTTTTCATCTTGCGGATGATGTTTAACTTCTTCCACTTTCTGCTTTAAGAGTTTTTTTGCCTGCTGATACTGAAGCCCCTGCACAATCAAAACAGCGCCTTTCCCGATAATTTCCACGCCCCGCAAAACCGTTCGTATAATTGATACGGGCAAGATAACGTTTCCTACTATTTCCCCTAATTTTGGAGGAATGCCTATAACGGGTGCTATATGGCCATAGGGTTCAAGAGCTAATTTATGCAGCTTATCAGGTGCCCATTGAGTTGCTTTATAAGCACTTCCTAAATGTCCTTCAATCTTTTTTCGCTTTTCAGTTTTCTTAATAAAGCTCTCTAAAGCATACACGTTTTTCTGCTCAGCAAGCGTTGTTATAGGCTCTGATTCAAGCAATAGGAGTGTTTCTGTATTCTCTAATTGTTGTTCCACTTCCGCTATTATTACTTCGGATTCTGCCCTATAAGGCTCCTCTTCATTTAAAACCTCTACTCGATTGATCACTAGGGCAGAGTCAGAGAGTTCTATTTTCTCAATAGAGCTAGAAGGAATGGCAGAATTGTGCTTATCTGTTCTAGAAACTTGATGCTCATCTGCCACAGGGGCAGGAGCTGACAAAGAGAAAGATTTTAAAGCTTGTTGGGAACGTACAAGAGGAGGCTGCATGGTTAATCCTTATGCATAAAAGATTTTCTTACTATGATGGAAAGTAGGCCGAGGCTCTACCGCTGCTTTTTTATCCATATCTGGTGAAGCAGAAGCTTTTAGCTTAGTTATCCAATAAAATAAATATTTCACAAATTGATTAAACCTTTGAATGAATTGAAGATAATTCAACTCATTTTTATCAAAATATTCAAATAGAACTAGAGAGCGCGTTTGTTCTACATACCCTAAGCTTGCTCTTCCTGTTTCCCTACCGAAAAGGTTCCCTTTTAAAGCCATTAAGATTACCTCCCCTTCTTTTTCTAGGGGAAGATCTCCCACACTAGAATAGAGATAGAAACCCTCCTGATCGTGTGATTTTTCAAAGGTAAGAAGATAATGACCATTCATTAAAAGCGTGCAAAGTCCTGAGCTATCAAGCTGAAGTCTACCTAATTGTTTAGATCTTCCGTATTCAAGCAGTAGATCTTCTAACTCCATACACTTCCTTTAATAAAAAGGTTATTAATTTAAACTTTATTATAATAAATAATAATTATTAAATTCAATTAATTAAAAATTAAATTTTATTAAAAACCATAAAAAAAATGTATTATTTACCGATTTTATGGAAACTAACTAAGAGGTAGGTGGTCATGAGATACGAACTGCCTTGTAGATAACATAAGATATAGGCCGCCTAGTAGAAATGGCTTATATGTGCCTGCAAAAAAATTTAGAATAAATCTTCCTTGGTGGTAAAGAAGTCTCATGTGCCTATCAAGTATTTGCCTTCATTTTATATTTAAACTGGCTAACTGATAATATATTACCTGGGAGGACTAGATTCATTAAAATTTTTTATAACATTGTGAGCCTTATGAATTATAAAATGTTTCAAGCAAGCGCAAACTCTTAAAAAATGGTTTTTGGCCCTTTATTAAAAAGGAATTTCAAGTAGATTTATTATAAATGAAAGAGTATTACTTTCATTGAATATGCCTAAAGAAAGGCTATATGAAGCAGCAAGGAAGTAGTTTGAAATTACCTGCAGCTTGAAAGAGAAATAAAGCTAAATTTAAATAAAAGGAGTTACGCAAATGAGCATGGATAATCCATGTGGCAATCGATTATAACAACCTGGCAATAATCTATAAAGATCAAGGAGATTTAACACAAGCGGCTAGGTATGCAAAAAAAAGCTTTTGTCATTAACTTTAAGTTTTATGGAGAAAATCATCCTATCCTGGCAGGAGTTTACAGCAGCCTAGGAGCAATCTACCAAGCACAATGTAATTTAGGACTGGCAGCTAAGTATATCAGAGAAGCTTTTGCTATTGATTCCTCCTTCGTATACAAACACTTAAAAATTATGCCTAGAAAGATAGGTCTGGGTGATAGGCTTAGGCTTTAAATGAGAAAGAAATGACCACCAGATCTTCCACTCATGCAGCTGCTTAGCACTGTAGTAATTGACTTGCCGCCTTTTAAAGGTTTTATCCACTTTTACCACCTCACCAGCTTGTAGATGAATATGCCTTAAAGAAGACTCTTCAAAAAAAGCATCCTTATTGGGGATCAAAAATTCTAAAGTATATTCTCCTGGAGTAACGTCTTCTAAGACCACTATCCGCGATCTATTCTTACGATCTTCTACAAAAGCATTGCCTTTAGGATACATTTTTTGAGAATGGTTGCCATCTTTTAACCAAAACCGAATGCGATCAAGTCGATCCCCTTCAAGATCGGTTTTATAATCAACAATTAATGTTCCTTTTTTAACTGCTATCGGCTCTGTCCCATGCAAATTTAATAAGCTTGCCCATCCCAGATAAAAGCATAAGATGGATAATCCTGGTCTTCTTAACTTCTTTCGGCAAATTTTTTTTATAATAAAAGATTTATCTATTATAAAATCCATACTCTGATAGCTTTGATTAAAGTTTTTTAAAGCTTTATGCCATCCTAAAAAGAAAGAATTTTTCACGCTCTACCCCTATATATTAATTGTGCTTTTATGAGGATATTCGTCAGTTAAAGCAAATTTTATTCTTGATTGTGATGAAACAACTCTATTAAATTTTCTCCTTTTCCTACATCCTCAGGCATACTCTTAACATATTTTTTTAATAAGAAAATTTACATCGCTGCAGTAAACATGTGACCTATAAGGTGAATCTAAGGATATAGACGCCATTTAGTCTCTAAAAAACCCCTTGCAATTGAAAATCTTGGGTTCTTTTCTTTTTCCAATTGCGCTTATTTCCGTAAAAGGCGAATTAAAAAAAGAAAACATAGTAAACTATTTATTAAAACCTTCTTGCACAACATCATCCACTATCATGCCAGCTGGTGTGAAAGCTTGTATACGACGATGGCTGCCGTCTATTGTCACCAGAATAAAGAACTGGGTAGCAGATGATTTAGCAATATACCAGGCTTGCCGTGGTGTTTTGGGGGTTCTTATATTGGCTACCGACCAGGCACCATCTCCTATATATAAAACTCCTTGCTTTTGAGGCCGTCCTTTGCAGATAGGATGGGTGCGCTTATAGGCATGATCATTATTTTCAAAAGCTACATGGAGCCCGTACTGCTCGAATAAAGGGACCCACTGCCGGCGAACTGCTCGGCTAGTTTTATTATAGTAGGAGCGATAAGAGGGGTAGGCAGGAATATGGTAAACTGCAAATTTATGGGGAACCTGACGGCGCTGCCTTAGAACTTGCTTGAGCCATAGAGTTTGAGCTCCACGCACAGGATAAGCATGGCCAGAATCAAGGATGATCAAGCTCATGTAAGAGCTGAAATCCAAAACTTTGTAGCTCTTAAGATCGAGAGTAGGAAAAAGAGCAAAAAAGAATTCAGCCTCCTGCGGTGTCTTGCCGTTGCCTCCTCGTACTTCATGGTTACCGATGCAGGGAATAATAGGAATGAGATAGCCTTCAGAAGTTACCATGGTTTGTTTCCAAATGCGTAGCCAATCTATCCATTTTTGTGGATTCTCAGGAATCGCACGATCACCTACAGCACTATAGGCTATATCTCCTCCAATAACTACAAACAGTGGATTAGTAGCGGCGGCTGCTCGATTGGTTTTCTCCATCATCTCCATAGAGCCATTATACATATCTCCCCCTACTACAAAACGGATGGGAAGATTGGAATCTGCAGGCATCGTACGAAACTTGTAAATATGTTTATCTGCACCTAGGCGAAAACGATAGCCAGTAGATGGCATTAGACCTACTAGCTCCACACGATGGATCAGATAAGGCAACTGAGCGGGCATAGGTCTATGTTGGCTCTCTTCCCTATGCCACACCTCTTCTCCTTCCCTCTGGTATTCAATGAGATCGGGAGCCTGTGTTTGAGGAGTTATCCAGCAAACATGCATGGTCGATTGAGGATGATATTGCCAAGTTAAATAAATACTCAAGATCTCCTCATCTGCCCACATTGAACACGGAAATAGAAAAATAAAGCAGCAGCTCAAGACAAATAGGAACGTTTGCATATAACTATTCCTGGCCCACTTCCTGAGTCACTTCGCCCACTTCCTGAGTCACTTCCTGAGCTAATTTTTCTAAAATATGTACTGTCCTAGCAATAAAGTTTTCTAGTAAAGAAGGATCCATCTCGCGCTGAGACAAAAGCGCCAACTCATAAGCTTCTTTAACTAATGCAGAAGCAAGCTCGGAATTTTTAGGCTCTAATTTGTAGATGGCATTTATTAGAACATTGTTAGTGTTTACTACGAAGGTTTTCTTACCTAAATGCGCAAACTGAGAGGCTCCTTCTTTAGGATTCATAGCTACCATATAATCACGCATACGGCGTTGATTTTCATCCTGCAGGATAAAACCTGGTAATGCATTGCTAGCTAAGCTTTTAGCTTCTACCTCGATTTTGTCATCCTTCAATTTGGCACGAATAAAATCGGCAAGCTTGGCGGCCTCAGTTTTTCCGCTAGCATCTAGAATGGTTTTTTCACGCTCTTTATCAACAATATGCTCAGCCAAAGCGGCATCTACTCGCTGAAAAACAACTGGAGTTAGCTGCCTTTCTAAATGTTGCATCACATATACATCCACAGGATGATTGGCGCATAGAATTCCTATTCCCTGATTTTTATACATGGCCTGTAGAGAACTCATATGCTGTTCATCTTTTGTATAATAGATCTTTTCCGCTGTTTTTTCACGGTAGAGATCTAAATATTCTTGGGCGGTAATCCATTCACCTTCAACAGTTTTCCAGATAAGAAAATCTTTCACCCGCTCATATAGCTTATCGTCTTCCAATATACCTAGCTTGACTACAATAGAGATATCTTCCCAGCTTGCTACAAAGCGCTCTCTTTCATTGCGATAAAGCGTAGCCAGGCTATCAAATACTTTTTTAGCAATATGTCCTGAAAGCTGACGAACTGTACGATCAACCTGCAAGTAGCTACGGGAAACGTTTAAAGGAATGTCAGGACTATCAATGATTCCTCTCAAGGCCATCAGATAGTTAGGAATTACATCTTTGCAGTTGTCTGATACAAAAACCCGGCTGCAGTATAATTTGACCGTATTTTTTTCATTATCATAATCTCTGCGCACTTTAGGAAAGTAAAGGATTCCTTTAAGGTGAAAGGGATAATCAGCATTAAGATGCACCCAAAAAAGAGGATCTTCTTCCATAGGGTAGAGATGATGATAAAAATCTAGGTAATCTTTCTGCGTGCAATCAGCAGGATTTTTGATCCATAAAGGTTCTTGGGTATTAATATGGGTGGTGCCTAAATAGACAGGATAAGCTAAAAATGAACAGTAATGAAGCATTACCTGCTTAAGGCGATATTCGTCCAAATACTCTTCATTATCTTTGTCCACGAAAAGCGTAATCTCTGTGCCTCGGGTGGCGCGGCTGCCTTTTTCTATCGTATACTCAGAAGAGCCATCACATGACCAAAAAACAGGCTCTGCGCCTTCTTTATAAGAAAGAGTATTAATCTCTACTTTACTTGCTACCATATAAGCTGAGTAAAATCCTAATCCAAAATGACCGATAAATTGATCTTTTTCTTCATTGGTTTTATATTTATGGACAAATTCTTCTGCTCCCGAGAAAGCAATCTGTGCGATATACTTTTGCACCTCTTCGGCATCCATTCCAATGCCATTATCTATAAATTTTATAGTTTTATTATCCTTATCAATTTGAATTTCTACTTTAAAGTCTTCATCGTTAGCTTGTATCTGTTCTTGGTCACGTAAAACTTTAACTTTTCGAATAGCATCGCAAGCGTTGGAAACAAGCTCGCGAACAAAAATATCTTTATCAGAGTAGAGCCATTTTTTAATGATAGGTAAAATATTTTCGCTATGAATTTCAAGATTCTTTTTGATCATGTCTAAATCCCTATGAAATTGTATGATTTAAAAAAGAAAAGCATAAAGAATTTCCTTTTTTAGGGGAAGAGTAGTTCTTTATTCTTCTTGCAGAGTGAGGTTTTATTAGTTGCTGTTAAATGAGCATGCAAGCTATACCTAAAAATAGCCAAGCGAGTAAGCCTTATGGATTCATTATTTAACTTTACGATAGCTTCCCTAGGAGGCATCGACATTTTTCTTGTGACCTATGCCATTGTAGCTTTTGTCATGATTGGCACCGGCCTTGCCGGGATCATTTTATTTACCCGTGCTAAATTTGTTAGCAGTGAAGCTTGCACCATTAAAGTTAACGAAGATCCTTCTCTTACCAAGACAGTGGCCGGAGGAAGTACACTTTTATTAGCTTTGAGCTCCAATGGTATTCCGATTCCCTCTCCTTGCGGAGGCAAAGCAACCTGCAAGCAATGCCGGGTGCAAATTCTAGAGGGTGCCAATGAACCTTTAGAGACGGACAAAGGCACTTTTACTAAGAAGCAATTGAAAGAAGGTTGGCGCTTATCATGCCAAGCTAAAGTCAAAAACGATCTGCATCTGCATGTTGAGGCTGATGCACTTGGCGTCAAAGAATGGTCTGCCACGGTGATAAGCAATCAAAATGTGGCCACCTTTATTAAAGAATTAATCGTAGAACTTCCTCAAGGAGAAGAAGTGCCTTATCGCTCAGGAGGATATTTGCAATTTCATGTTCCTCCTTTCCAAGCGAATACGGAGAGCTGGAAAAACACCATGCATCCTCAATACCATGAAGACTGGGAAAAATTTGGACTAGTAGGACATTCTCTGGACTTTAGCTATCTACCTACAGGCTCTGGAGAGGTTATTCGCGCCTATTCTATGGCCTCCTACCCAGCAGAAGGCCGAACTTTACGATTTAATATTCGCATTGCCACTCCACCTTTTATCGCTGGAAAGCTAGCAGAAAAAATTCCTTGGGGAATCTGCTCTAGCTATACGTTTAATTTAAAAGCAGGTGATAAAATCAAGCTTTCAGGACCTTATGGCGAATCCTTTATGATCCAAGATAGCCGTGAACTTATCTTTCTTATCGGTGGCGCTGGCTCATCGTTTGGACGTAGTCACATCATGCATTTGTTCAAGACAGAACAGACGCATCGTAAGGTAACCCTATGGTATGGAGCGCGTTCTTTAAAAGAAAACATTTATCAAGCTGACTATGAACAGCTAGAAAAAGAATTTTCCAATTTTCATTATCATTTAGTTCTTTCTGAGCCCCTTCCTAGTGATCTTGAAGCTGGCTGGCCCGCTAATGACCCTACAAAAACAAATTATCTTTTTAAAGCTTTTGAAATGGGCCAGCTAAAGTTTATGGAAGCACCCGAAGAGTGCTTGTTCTACGTTTGTGGCCCTCCTTTACATAACAAAAGTGTGCTTAAGCTTTTAGAGGATTATGGCGTTCCTCGTGAAAGCATTGTTCTTGATGATTTTGGAAGCTAACACCCTATTCTATTAAAATGAAAATTCTTGCTGCGCAAATTAATCCTACCATCGGTGCTTTAAAAGAAAATACTGACAAAATTTTGCAGGCTATAGCCCATGGTAAAAAGTTAGCGGCAGATCTTATCTTATTCCCTGAATTGGCGCTAACTGGTTATCCACCTCAAGATTTGCTTTTACTCCCGCATTTCATGGAACAAGTTCTCTTTCAACTGGACAAAATCCGCGAAGCTTGTATAGACATTATCGCCATCGTAGGCCTTCCTCGTCCTAATCCTGATCGTAGAGAAAAAGGTTTGTTTAATAGCGCAGCAATTATTCAAAATCAGAAAATTGTGGGATTTCAAGATAAGTTTCTTTTACCCACCTACGATGTTTTCGATGAAAGACGCTATTTTGAACCTGCAACAAGCATAAAGACATGGAATCTAAAGGGTAAAAGGGTTGGCATTACTGTGTGTGAAGATATTTGGCAGCATAGTGCTCTTATTGCAGAAACTTCCTATCATAAAAATCCGGTGGAAGAGCTCCTTCCTTTTAAGCCTGAACTTTTGCTCAATCTCTCTGCCTCCCCTTTTAGCCTCTCTAAGTTTGCCACTCGCATGAAAGTCTGTTCGGAAGCGGCTAGAGCATTACGTTGCCCCCTTATCTTCTGTAATCAAGTGGGAGCCAATGATAGCTTAATTTTTGATGGCTACAGCCAGCACCTAAATGCTAAAGGAGAGCTAGTGCACCTAGCCAAGGGGTTTGAAGAAGATTGGCTGTTAATAGATCTAAACGCTTCATCTCCCCTTATTTACCCGCAAAAAATAGCTACTGAAGAGCTTTATAAAGCTCTTATTCTAGGAGTAAAAGACTACTTTCACAAATCAGGCTTTCAGAAAGCATGCTTAGGATTATCCGGTGGTATTGACTCAGCCGTAGTGGCTTGTATTGCTGTAAAGGCCTTGGGTGCTAAAAATGTGATGGGAGTCAGCATGCCCTCCCGCTATTCCTCTCCTGGCAGCAAAGAGGATGCCCAAATATTAGCACAAAACTTGGGCATCGATTATCGACAAATCTGTATTGAAAAAGCTTTTCAAAGCTACCTGGAATTATTAGAGCCTCAATTTAGAACACTACCGATCGATCATACGGAAGAAAATCTACAAGCACGGGTACGAGGGATGATTCTTATGGCTCTTTCAAATAAATTTGGGCATATGGTTTTGAACACAGGAAATAAAAGTGAGCTGGCAATGGGCTATTCCACCCTTTATGGGGATATGTGCGGAGCTTTAGCAGTCCTTGGTGATGTCTTAAAAAGGGATGTGTATGCTCTAGCCCACTGGATTAATCGTCACCAAGTTATCATTCCGCAAAGCACGCTTGATAAGCCCCCTTCTGCAGAGCTAAGACCTAACCAGACCGACCAAGATTCCCTCCCTCCCTATGGAACAATCGATCATATTTTACAAGCTTACGTAGAAGAGGGTCAATCCTCTGAAAGGATCGCTAAAAATTTTGACTATCCTGTGAAATTAGTAGAAGAGCTTATCCGAAAAATTCACCAAAATGAATACAAGCGTCGTCAGTCACCTCCCGCCTTACGTATCTCTGAGAAGGCCTTCTTAACAGGCCGCTGCTTTCCTATTGTGGAGCGTTGGATAAACTAAGATTTAGCTGTCTTAAAAAAAAGCTCAATGCACCCTTTTGCTTCTTAATTAAGAATATCTTCTATTCTCATTTTCTTAATGGTTCTATTTAAACATACAGGGCATAAACGCTCTTGCTGATATTGTTGCAATATATCAACAGCTTTTTTGCATATTGTGCAAGCCTGTGTTGATAATAAGCTGTTTGTAGGGGCTAGGTTTTTCTTACGAATTGCAATGCGAGCTTTTAAACGCTCGATTAATTCAACATTATTTGTAGATTGAGGGCTAACTTCCTTGCTACAAGCTTTTTTTTCTAAGAGAGGGGGATCTTTCTTTAAACGAGATAATCCCTTGGATAAGAAAAGCATACTATCTTGAGATTCAAGAATATGCTTGATTAGGGGTGCATGATGGTAAGTGCAATTCATGAGTCTTTCATAAAAAATTATATCTTAGGTTAAGTGTAAGCTTTTTTTTCTGCAACATCAATTCTCTGCATAAAAAATACAGCGTTTCATAAATACTGTTTAAGTAGTAAAACATTTTATCGCAAGAGCAAAAATCCAGGAGGAATATAAACTTTAGCATGAATCTTCCTCGCCTTACATAAATATCTATTGTACTGGCATACATGCATTAAATTCAGCTTAACGCTACAGGGCTGATGGCATGCATATTCTTAAGGGGCTTTTGCTTTTGATAATAATAGTCACGCCCACTCACTTGATGCTTCTGCTGCCAGTAAAAGCCATTTTAGCCAATATCTCTAAAATGGCTTAATAGAGATATTTGAGTGTCAATTATTAGAGGGCTAGATTCTTGCCAAGCATATCTCATTAAATAAATCCTCTCTTTAAAAATCCCGCCTTATCGATAGTTAGTATACCATCTTCTTTATCTTTCAACACTTCCATTTGTAAGCTGTTTCTTACTGCATCTGCTTGCCTAAAAAGCATTTAAGCCTATTAAATGCTGAAAAACGTAGAACGGTGTTAAGCGCTGCGCTAATATAACCAAACATCCCACTTTTTTGCTGAAAAGTGACACGAGCCAATTTCCTAGCATTTTTAAGCCTGTTGGTAAAGCCTATAAGTACCAAGCCATCTTCGATCATCAGCGGCAAGCACAACTTCCCAATGGTTTTGCAACTCTTCGCTAGCATACTTAAGCGCCAAGTGATTACGCTGGACGGCAGCAAGCACGACTTCCCTATCGTTGCGGAGCTGTTTGCTAGCATACTTAAGCGCCAAGTGATTACGCTGGACAGCGGCAAGCACGACTTCCTTGTCGTTGCAAAGCTGTTTGCTAGCATACTTAAGCGCCGAACCGTTTTCCTGAATAGCGGCAAGCACGACTTTCTTATCGTTTTGAAGCTGTTTGCTAGTATACTTAAGTGCCAAACCGTTTTCCTGAACAGCGGCATGAACGATATCTCTATCGCTTTTGAGCCTGTTACTAGCATCCTTAAGAGCTAAGCCATTCTTTTGGACATTAGCTAGCAAAGCTTTCTTTTCCTTATTGCGTACTACATCCCAAATCCCCACCAGTATATTTCCTAATACAGGAATTAACAGAACTATACACCGTTTAAAACTTTTTTGATCAAGGTGAGCGTAATAAACGTTTTTGGATATGTTCTCTTTTTGCTTAAAGGGTAAAACAACAACTTTTTGAAAGATATCGACTAAATTAGTCACCGTGCTGACGATAGGTATGTAGTCAGCGCCTCGATCAATAGATAAGCAAGCTTTAGATAAAGAATTTATTAGCATGAACCCTCTATTGTTGGTTAGTTTTTAATACCTCTATCATACAAAAATCTTCTTAAAAAGAAAACAATAACACCTTTTATAGAGAGATCATCAAGTAGTTCTATAAATTAATATTATTTAATAATTACCCAAGGGGGCAATAGCATACATACCCTTCACTGCCTTTAGGAATAAAGGTAAAAGACACTGACTTGATGCTTTAGCAGCCAATAAAATCACTTGGGCCACTAATTCTAGTCAAGCTGATAAGACGTTTGTGCGTAGATTAATAAACGCCTATCTCCCTGTAAGGGCTATGCAATTAAATTCCATGCTGGTAGGAACTTTTTAAGTTCTTGTCGAAGCTCTTTAGCCTCCCCTGCAGATAGAGGAGGTATAACAAGCGACAGACAGCCTTGAAAGCTAGCAGGACAATCAGCCACAAAAGCAATCCCTCCTTAGCAGAGTTTTAGAAGAGCTTTTAGAGGCAAATGATAAACGGCTTTAATCATCAACACGCCTAGGATAGATTCAGCAGAGGAGATTCTTGAGCGCCCCTTCTTACCCATATTTTTATTTTCCCTCTATCCTTTAATGGTTTCAACTTTAGAACCATAAAGTTATGCTTTCTCTTTGCACTAAAGCGTTGTTATACGCGGACTAATTACGTAGGGGGTAAGTAAGTTTTTTTTCCATCACCTGCCTATATTTTTGTTGTTGCAAGTTCATTTTATAGTTTTTAAGGGTGAAAGAGTCCTCTTATCGCCTACGCTTCCTATTATTTACGCAACAACGCCGCTCAGGCTAAGCAGAGCACCTTATGTTTCATGGCATAATTGTTAATGATAAACCTAAGAATCCTTTTGAAAAAAGAAAAAGCTAAAAACTTTATACACACTTTATTCTAATGTTATAGCTGTTTACAAAACTTTTTTATTATTTCAAAGCCTTGTAAACAGCTTTAGAAAACTTTAAAATTCAGCTTTACCAGGGTAACGAGGAAAAGGAATAACATCGCGTATATTCTCCATCCCAGAAACAAACTGAATGAGACGTTCAAATCCTACGCCATACCCAGCATGTGGGACAGTCCCATATTTACGTAGCTCAAGATACCACCAATAATCATCTGGCGACAGGCCACCTGCTTTGAGCTTGTGCTCTAGCACATCTAAACGTTCTTCTCTTTGGCTACCACCTATGATCTCCCCTATTTTAGGCACAAGAACATCCATAGCTGCCACTGTCTTGTTGTCGCTATTATCCCGCATATAGAAAGCTTTAATCTGCTTAGGATAATCCGTTAGGATGACAGGCTTAGCAAAAAATTCTTCCGCTAAATAGCGCTCATGCTCGGATTGCAAATCTAGTCCCCATTTCACCGGGTACTCAAAATTTTTGCCTGATTTCTCAAGGATGCGTACTGCATAGGAATAGGTGGCCCGTTCAAAAGGTGTATTAATAACATGCTGCAGACGCTCAATTAATCCCGTGGAAACATGCTTGTCAAAAAACTCCATATCTTCCGCGCAATTATCTAAAGCATACTTAAGAACAAATTTAAGATACTCTTCTGCATTATCCATGTTGTCATTAATATCGGCAAAAGCCATTTCTGGCTCAATCATCCAAAACTCTGCTAAATGACGGGAGGTATTAGAATTTTCAGCGCGAAAAGTGGGCCCAAAGGTATAAACATCCGACAAAGCACTGGCATAAATTTCGCCATTCAGCTGACCTGAAACGGTTAAATAAGCAGGCTTACCAAAAAAATCTTGGGAGTAGTCTACCTGTCCGTTAGGAAGATGCGGAGTAGCACTAGGATCCAGCGTCGTAACCCGAAACATTTTTCCTGCCCCTTCACAATCAGAGGCCGTAATAACGGGTGTATGTAAATATAAAAAGCCTTTTTGCTGATAAAAAAGATGGGTAGCAAAGGCTAAGCTATTTCTTAAGCGAGTGATAGCCCCTAAAGTATTCGTGCGGGGGCGAAGATGAGCAATCGATCGCAAAAATTCAAACGAATGGCGTTTTTTCTGTAGGGGGTAGACTTCTGGATCGCATGTGCCAATGATAGTTAAAGATTTAGCTTGCATTTCCCAGGCTTGATCTTTACCAGGATTTTCCACAATCTTGCCCACTACGGCAACCGATACGCCGGTAGATAGATGGCTAAGAATTTTCTCATAATCAGGTAAATCTGGATTCAGAATAACTTGAAAGTTTGAGAGGGTGGATCCATCGTTAACTTCGGCAAAGGAAAAAGTTTTTTGATTGCGAACAGTTCGCACCCAGCCTTTAATCGTCACCTCTTGTCCTAATAATGAAGGAACTCCAGGAGCCGGGTATTTGAGTTGTTTAATTTTTATGCGCATAATAATAGCCTCATGATTTTACAAAGTCTCGTAGCATTTGAATTTCAACTTTCCATATAAGAGGGTCTTTGGGAGTTTCAAGGTATTTAGGCATCGCTTGAGTTTGAGGATGATTCATTAAAAATTTAAAGCAATCCATGCCAATAAGTCCTTTACCTAGATATTGATGCCGATCTACACGAGAGCCTAAACCTTTAAGTGAATCGTTAAGGTGAAAGGCATATAGGTGCTTAAAACCCACCAGTTGATCAAATTTTTTTAACGTTTCCTCACAAGCTAAAGTCGAACTCAAATCATAACCGGCAGCAAAAAGGTGACAAGTGTCTAGGCAAACCCCTATAGGCAGGCGATTCTCTACTTTTCCTATAATATAGGCTAACTCCTCAAAACGCCAGCCAACTGCCGACCCTTGCCCTGCAGTATTTTCTAAAAGTAAGCGAGTACTATCCCCTTGAAGAAGAGTCTCATAGGTTAACAAGCTTTCCACAATTCTGTCTAAGCATTCTTGAGGGTCTTTATCAATAGCTGCACCCGGATGAAAATTTAAAAAAGAAATGTTTAGCTTTAAACAGCGCTCGATCTCAAGGCCAAAAGCTTCGCGGCTTTTTCTCAAATTTTCTGGATCCGGTGCTCCCAAGTTAATCATATAGCTAGCATGGCTCATAATTTTTTGCAAACCAGTTTCTTTAAGTGCCGCATGCCAAGCATCGATAATGTCTGGCATTAAAGGTTTTGCTCTCCATTGCCTTTGATTAGTAGTAAAAAGCTGAATAGTAGTCGCTCCTATCTCTCGCCCTTCATATAAGGCATGATGTAGCCCCCCAGCTGCCGAGGTATGAGCACCTATGAGAAGATTTTCGGCTTTTGTTGTCATCTGATCCCCACTTCTTTCCAATTTTATAAGCACGCCATCATAACAGCCTAGCCGGTTGTTGACAAGAAAAGTAGCATCAAATATAAGACTCTACTTTAAAGAAAAGCTAGCTTATCGTCTAAAAGAGCTTAAGCTCTTTTAAGCGATGAAAAAAAGCCCTGATTAAGGGCGCGCTTCTCTGCATTCTCTTAATGCTTCAATCTACCCTTGCTTTCTTTTGTCTCTTTATCAATGATATTTTTCTTTAACCCAACATAATATTGCCATGACAGATTCCACTCATAGTATTATCCGTTCAGCAAGCCGCTTTTTTAGTGGAACGATGTTAAGTCGTATGACGGGCATGGTAAGAGATATAAGCATGGCTTTTGCTTTTGGCACGCAAGCATCCGTGGCAGCTTTTCTAGTCGCTTTCCGCTTCTCTCATCTACTGCGTAGGCTTTTAGGCGAAGGGGCCTTGCAAAGTGCTTTCATTCCTCAATTTGAGAAGATACGTCATCAAGAGCCTCAAAGAGCCGCTGCATTTTTTCGCAGCTTAACAGCTGCTTTAAGTATCCTTCTCTCTTTCATTGTTATCATAACTATGACCCTGCTATGGGGCGTTCTTATATGGGCTAACCTTGAAGAAGGAAACGCTGAAATTATTCAGCTTACCTTATTAATGATGCCAAGTCTCATTTTCATCTGCTTGTACGGTATTAATGCTTCTTTACTGCAGTGTGAGAAAAGCTTTTTTACAGCAAGCGTAGCGCCTGTAGCTTTTAATCTTTTATGGATTGTAGGAATTTTATCTTTAAAACATCTACCTTCTAAAGAAGCTATGCGTGGATTAACAGTTTTTGTGAATCTAGCCTGTTTAGCTCAATGGGCTGTTACTCTTCATCAGACTAAGAAATGCTTAAGAGCTTTAGGAAAAAATTTGGCAAATCCCTTGAAGAATATTTTTTCCCACGATATAGCCTCCTTATTAGCTCCTTTGAGCCTGGGAATCATTGGTGTAGGAGCTTCGCAGATCAACAATGCTTTAGATGCTGTCTTTGCGCGCTATGCAGATGCTGCAGGGCCAGCTTATCTATGGTATGCTATGCGTCTTCAACAGCTTCCTTTAGCTCTATTTAGCCTAGCTATCGCGGCAGCTACATTACCTCCTCTTGCTCGGGCCATTAAAAATGGGGATAACAAGCAGTTTAGCAATTTTTTAGACTTTTCCCTCCGTAAAAGTGTGGCTTTAATGCTACCCATTAGTGCAGCTATATTTGCTTTAGGGGCTAGCAGCATTACCCTAATCTATGGACATGGAGGCTTTGATCAACAAGCCGTTGCTAACACCACTCTATGCTTATGGGCCTATGGGTTAGGATTATTTCCTATGTCGATCGTGCTGATTTTAGTCCCTGCTTTCTATGCGCAAGGCAACTATAAAATTCCTACGCAAATCTCCATTGCTTCTATTTTGTTAAATTTGATACTAAATTTTGTGCTAGTTTTTGTTTTTGAAAAGGGTGCTGCTTGCGTAGCTTTAGCGACAAGCATCAGTGCATGGATGAACATGTTTCTGCTCCTATCCAAGTTAGAGGAAAAAAGTAGCTATGCTTTATCCCCTAAGCTAAAAGCAGGCATTTGGAAAGTCAGCTGTGTAAGCTTGCTTGCCATGCTGGCAAGTGCAGCTTTTTCTTATTATTGGCTAGCTGAAGGCTCGTGGATACTATGGAAAAAAGGTATAATGCCCCTAGGTCCTCGAGGTTCCCTACAGCAGCTTGGCCTACTAGCTCTGCAAGCCTTCATTTTTTTGTTTAGCTTGTTAGGAGCAAGTTATATGTTGCAAGTTGACGACATTTTAAAGATACATACAAGCGAAAGTCCTCTTGATCTTTAATTACGCTTTAAGCAAAAACAGTACCAAGGAATACAATGAAATAAATTTTGTTAAAGCCCACAACTAATAATCTTTCCTACTAAGATAGCTTTAAATGCTCCAAAATATAGGCTTCGATAGATATTCCGAGAGTTCTCCCCTTAAATTTCTGTTCTTCTCCTCTCTTATAGGCCATAGGCAGATCAAGAACATGCCTCATAAAAATTTTGGCAAGTTATGATCATTTTAACGACAGATCCCTTTTATTATCCTGAGTATTTTCATTTTTCGTATAACAATTACTTAGCAAATTTTTGTAAGAAAAAGCATGGATCGCAACTGATTAAAAGATAAACAATAAGTAAGAGGTATGACCTGCTTTTTTTAACGCTTAGTTAATACGCCTACCCTATTTATAAGAAGGCTATTACAGCCTTTCAGTTAGCTTAGGCTATCTAAAAAATGGAGGGCTCTTGATTGTTTTTACAGAAAAGAGCATTAAAAAGTGTAATTAAGAATAGAAAAAGGAATCGGGATGTAGAAGCCAAGAGGTTTCCTAAAACAGGAAGGAATAATAAAAAAGCCCTAGCTTAAGATAACTTAAACCAGGGCTTATCAATCTATATTCCCAACTTTTTAAGTGGAGTGCGCTAAAAAGTCACAGATTTCATGCAATTTGATTTCAATTGGCCAAGGCATCTGCTCAGGTGTAGGCATCGCTAGAAGCTGTCCACCAAAGTTTTCTTTGTCAAAGGAAAGATAATCAGGAACAGAGCGAGAGGGATTATCTAAAGACTGTTGAATAGCTTTCATTGACCGAGATTTTTCTCTTACCGTAATCACCATGCCAGGTCGCACTTGGAAAGAGCGACGGTCAACTTTTTTACCATCCACGAGAATATGACCATGGGAAACAAGCTGATGGGCAGCGAAAATAGTGGAAGCAAGTTTAAGGCGATAAACAATCGTATCCAAACGACACTCTAGCAGTTCTGCAAAGTGCTGGGCAGTGTTACCAGCCATGTTAAAAGCATGCTTATAATAAGCCACGAGCTGCTTTTCACTAAGCATCCCGTAGATAGCTTTAAGTTTTTGCTTCTCTTCAAGTTGTAAGCCATAATCTGATTTTTTACGGCGGCGTGCTCCGTGCATACCAGGGGGATTGGGTTTATGCAACAAAGGGTTGCGTGTGCGGCCGAAAATATTTGCACCGAAACGTCGGGCAACGCGGTTTTTATTACCTGTGTAACGAGCCATTGGTTCTCCTAAAACGATTTGCAGCTACGATTATCCTTGTGATAAATCGCAAGTCGAAATTATTACACATTCCTTGACTTTTCTGCAAACATTCTCTGATTTTAAGCTTCTCTGAATGCTATTTTCTTTGGCTATTTATAAAATAATCTATAAAGAATGGCCTTTTTAGGAGAAGATTTTAAATAAAAAAGATTAAATAGGATCATCTTGAATAAATTGGATAGCTAATTTATAGGCAATCTCACATTCTTCGATGTTAGGAGAGTAACGCTCAAATTTGACTCTATCAGCCTGTTGAAGAAAGTGTGCCAGCTGCTGACGAAAGGAGCTGGAAAAAACCAAGCTTTGGGCCACCTCGGCTAAAAATTCAGGAGTTGTGCTAGTGGCTGCGGGAATATGATATTTTTTTTGAATATAAGTTCTTAAAGTATCAGTTAAATGCACATAAAAATTGTCAAAAAGCCCTTTAGCCGGCAATTGTTTACTTCGCAGTTGCCTAAGTTCTGCTAAAGCTGATTTCTTTGCAATCTTTGCTAATTGCTTAGATGTTAAAGGTTTTTTAATAGAAAAAGATTTTAGAAAAAAGCAAAGGTAGAGAGTGATTAGAATAAAGCATCCTATTTGTATCCAAGGTAGCTGCTTCTCATGCATTTGCCTTATATTCCTCTCGACCTCTTGCTTTTGCAAAGAAGGATTGTTCAATAAAAGCTTTTGATTTTCCTCACTTAGCTCCATAGGAAGCTTCTTTTCAAAGGTCAGCAAAGCTGCAAAATCTTCGGGGATTTGGGAAGTTATTTCTGGGGCGGTGACTTTAATAGGATAAATCTCACTTACAATCTTCTTTAAAGGAGCGCTTTTATTTTCTGCTATAAAATCGATATCGTAAAAAGTAAGGAACAGCTCTCCCAAGCGTCGCGGCTGTAATATGAGCACAATTTCTTGAGAAAATCTTCCTTTAGCACGTTCTTGAAGATTTTTTATTTTCATCTCCACTAGAGTAAAAGGATGCTCATAAAAGCTGCTGCTTCTAAGAAGATTCTGGTGCAGCTTTTTTAAATCGATCTGATATCCAGCCGGGAAAGTTAATCTTAGATGGACGGTGAGAAAATCATTAATAGAAACGGTTGAAGCAGCAGGCGTAATCACTACCTCAAATTCTTTTTCGTCTGCTATGCCCTGAACAAAGGGAGAGAAAAGACCCAGCAGCACCCACAAAAAAAACCAGGCCTTCATCTCCTTTTCCTCGCGCGCATTCTAAAAAATTTACGTAAAAGAGGTGCATAAGGTTGAGCGGTATATAGTTCTACTAAACCTACGCCGTTTTTTATTAATAAAGCACGATAAGATTCTACCCGAGCCTTAGCCTGATAAGCAAATTGTCTCTGGAAAAGCTCACTAGAGCTATCTACCGTAAAGCTAGCGCCTGTTTCTAAATCAGCTAAATGGATTAATCCAAAATGAGGGAAAGAAATTTCATAAGCATCTATTAAAGCTAGAGCAATTAAGTCGTGCCGCTTAGCTGCTAGGGCCAACTCATGTGCATAAGGTTTAGAACATATAAAGTCGGTGAGCAAAAAGCAGACAGCTGGCCGTCTCTGAATCTTCCCTAAATAGGCCAAGGCAGCAGCCAAATCAGTTTCATGCTCTGTAGGTTTGAAAGCTAAAATTTCACGGATTAGGCGTAAAACATGCCGAGTTCCCTTAGCAGGAGGAAGATATTTTTCTACTCCATTGGAGAAAAGAATAAGCCCTATTTTATCATTATTTTTAATAGCTGAGAATGCTAGCAAAGCACTAATTTCTGCAATTAAATCGCTTTTAAAAGAAGAGGTGCTACCATAGCGCGTAGAAGCCGATACATCAACCAAGAGCATGACAGTCAACTCACGCTCTTCACGAAAGCTTTTAACAAAAGGACGATTCATGCGTGCAGTAACATTCCAATCAATAGAACGAACATCATCCTCTGCCTGATACTCGCGCACTTCTTCAAATTCCATACCTTGCCCTTTGAAAGCCGAGCGATAGGCTCCTGCCAACAGATCATTAGCTAGCTGAGTCGTTTGGATTTGAAGACGATGAATTTTCTTATAAAGAGCTACGTTAAACTCAACCATGGGCTACTAACAAGCTTAAGGTACAGGAACAGTTTTTAGAATTCGCTCAATCATTTCATCGGTGGACACATCCTCGGCTTCCGCCTCATAAGAACGGCGTAGACGGTGTCTTAAGACTGCAGGTGCAATTTTTTTAATATCCTGAGGCACCACATAAGCGCGGCCTTCAAGAAAAGCATTAGCCTTGCAAGCAATGCAAAGAGCAATACTTGCACGTGGCGAAGCTCCGTTGAGCAATAAAGATTGAAGATCCAGGCCATATTGGCTAGGGTAGCGGGTAGCAAAAATTAGATCTAAGATATAGTTAGTAATCTTATCATCCATATAAATTTCATTGATCATTCTACGCGCGTTAAGTATTTCTTCTGTCGTTAATATAGGCTTTACCTTTATGGAAGAGCCTAAATTCGCCATGCGTTTTAGAATTTCTTTTTCCTCTTCTTTGGAGGGATAATCCATGGTGACTTTTAACATAAATCTATCGGTTTGGGCTTCAGGTAAAGGATATGTCCCCTCTTGCTCTATAGGATTTTCTGTAGCTAGCACTAGATAAGGCTCTGGCAAATGAAAAGTTTGGCCGTTGAGAGTGATTTGACGCTCTTGCATTACCTCTAAAAGAGCCGATTGCACTTTTGCTGGCGCACGGTTAATCTCATCTGCCAACAAGATATGCGTAAAAGCTGGGCCTTTGCTAACAGAGAAAGATCCTTCCTTAAAGTTGTAGATTGAAGTGCCCACTAAATCGGCGGGTAAAAGGTCTGGGGTAAATTGTATGCGTTTATATTCACAATCAACTACTTTCGCTAAAGTGGTTACAGCTAAAGTCTTTGCTAAACCAGGCAAGCCCTCTAAGAGCACGTGGCCATTAGCTAAAAGAGCTATTAGCAAGTAGTTAACCATTTCTTGTTGCCCCACGATAGCTTTGCCCATCTCTTGGCGGGCAAGCATAAACTTTTCATTAGCTTTACCTATAGTGGCGGCCAGGGTTGAAATATCTGTCAACAGCATTATTTGTCTTTTGTTAGAAGTGTTGTTAATACATATAAGGGATTGTAAAAAAAGGGTAAAGAGAGAAGGTAGATAACGGATATAAATGCGCTTTAATAAAATACCAAAACAGGTTTGTTTTAACTATTCATGCTTAAAAGAGGATCGTACCTGCCGATTAATAGGCAACCTAACAGTAAAAACAGTTCCTACACCGATTTCTGACTGAACGGTAATATGGCCAAAATGCTTTTCTACAATGGTCTCTACGATAGATAGCCCTAAGCCAGAGCCGCCCATTTTTCTAGAATGAGCCTTATCTACTGTATAAAAACGTTGGAAGATATTTTCCAGATCGGTAGCAGGAATCCCTATGCCCTTATCGGCCACTTTTACTATAATTTTGTCTTCCTCAGCTTGAAGATAAATGGTGATTTGAGGAGGGGCAACCGAGTATTTAGCAGCATTATCGATAAGATTAATAAAGGCATGTTCTAACAAATGAGGATCTGCTTCAAGAGTCATCTCTTGATCGCCAGGTTTCTCAATCATAATTTGAGCATTTCGATGCACCTCTTTAACCGATTCGCAACAATTTTTAATAATTTCATGCACATCACAATGGATTAAACGCGATTCAGGTAAATTTTCCACATCCGTCAATGTTAAAAGATCTTTAATGAGGTTATTCATTCTTAAGCAGTTACGTACAATTTTGGAGGTAACCTCTTTAAAAGTCTCGGGTGGCAAATCGGGATTGTCATGTAAAGTTTCAGCAAAACCTCGAATAATGGTAATAGGGGTCTTTAATTCATGAGAGGCGTTAGCAATGAAGTCTTTACGCATGTCTAAAAGCTTGTAGTGGGCTGTCATATCCTGAAGGACGACAATAGCACCGCTATTTTCTTTTTTAGGAGCAGCGACTAGATCTAAATATAATCGTTGGGAATCATGCTTAATTTGCACAGCATCTGTTAGTACCTTATTTTGAGCCTGGCAATTGAGCAAAAGAGCTTGGAATGTCTGAGAATGCTGAATTTCATCAGAAAGGTCGCTAAAAGACCTACCTACTAGGTGAGTATTTTCTAGCAGTTTACAAGCCATATTATTTGCATAAGTGATCACCCGATGGACATCGACTGCTATCACGCCCTCCCCTAACGATTCAAGAATAGCCTCTTTTTCATTGCGCTCCTGTATAAGATTAGCGATATGGCTTTGAATCCTTATGGAAAGGGAATTTAAAGTGCCGGCCAGCTTGATAAACTCATCTGTTTTGCTAAGGCTATTTAATTCAATTAAAGGCACCCCATGGGTTTCTCCCTGCTGATAAGGATTGATTGCTTTAATAATCTGATGAATAGGACTGGTTAAGTGATTAATGATAAACCAGGTCATCAAGCTAAAAAGCATGAGAATGGCTGCAGCTAAAGCAATCACTCCTCTCTCAAAATCATGCGTTAGCTCCGTCACATATTTATAAGGAAAAGCTGTACGTAAGACATACGGTTTACCATGGAAATCAAAAGCAATCGCTAAATAGGCAAATTTTTGCCCTAATAGCTCCGAATAATCCTCATTATATCCACGCCCTGTTCTAAAAGCCTCTAAGACTTCAGGATGCTCAACAATATATTCTTGGCTAAAGCGCAGACCTAAAATTCTTTTGGTATGAGAATCATACAAAACCTTACGCTCATTATTGACGACACTAATACGAAAAAAAAATAAAGCTTTTTGTTCTTTTAAACGACGTATTAAAGCTTTATCATTAGGAGCTGTCTGAATTTTTTCAATTAAAGCTTGAGAGCTATCATACATAGCCTGGGTAGCAATCTTCTGAACTGTACGGGTAGCAAAAGGATATAAACCCACAAGAAAGGCTAGAAATACAACAAGATAGGAAAGAAATATTTTTTGTCTAAAGCTTAGCATGAAAATTTAAGATCTAAAACTTATTTTTAATGGAATCACATTCAGATAAGAACAGCTTTTTATTTATAATATATTTTATCGTAAAATTTTTGAAGAAACCTTTAGGTGCTAAATTGTTCATTTTAGGCCTAGCCGGTTTAAAATTCGCCCCTTTTTTTCCCTTTTAACAAGCTTAAGCTGCTCAAAAACATGTTTACCCTTTTAAAGATTTAGATAAAATGTAAATTTTTAATTTTTTAAAAGAATAAAAAAATAAGCTTAAAGTTAAGAACTTACAGCTTGCAATCGTTAATTAACACCTCACTTTACCAAAGTTAATTACATTTATAATTAAATAATAATTAATAATTATATTATAATAACTATTAGTAGGATTTTAATTATGAGGTGTGCAAATGTCTTCTATAGCCAACAAGCCTTTTTCTCCTTCTGATTTCGCAACAGCTCCCTCAACAACTAAACCCATACCCCCTAATAAGCCCTTGCCAGCTATTCCTAGCCAACCAAAAGTTTCTCCTACTGGGCATATATATAGCCAAAAAAATTCCTTAGAGTCTATTCCGTTAGGAAAAACTTTTTCTCAATCAACCGAACCCACTCCTCCCGAGCTTAAATCCCATCGAATTACTTCTTTTACTTTAGATAAAGCTAGCTCCCTTGTTCAAGCCGCAGCCTCCAAGGTAAGTTCTATAGCTAAGAAAACCTTTGAAGAAAGTAAGAGATTAACAAACAAAGAACAAAGACAAGAAGTTTTTTTTAACGCTCGGGAAGGTATTCAAAAAGCTAAAGAAAAAGCGGGAGACTATAAAAATAGATCCGCAGAAAAACTAGGCGAAATTAAATCGCTGCTGAACCACAAAGTGACAACGTTTAAAGAAACTTCTGCTCGCGCCATAAAAACGACAGCCCTTAAGGTCAAACATTCTACCCTCTCCTCGTTTAGAGAGATAACCTCCTCAGAAAGAAGAGAAGAATTTGCTAAAAATTTCAAGGTAGCTTCTGAGCGTTTAAAAGATAAAACTGTGCAATATTTTAAAAAAGCGCAAAGCAAGGCAAGCGAAGTAAAGAGTAGCCTGCAATCAAAAATTGATAATAGTGCTACCTTAAAAAACATCCGCCATACAATCTCTGCACCCTTTAAAAGCACTGGAGCCAACCGCACGATGGTGGAGGAAAGGGCTGCACAAACTAAAGAATTATTTGCAGATATTTTTAAAAATATAACAAAAGAAGAACTTTTAAAAAATGAGAGTGCACGAGAAAAATCAGAATATGCAGAGATTTGCCCTCATATAGATCAGTGGGTTAAGTTGTCAAATATGATCAGCAATTCTACAACCTCAAAAATTGTTAACACAGACAATTTAGGTGAGCGTGTTAAAGTGGTGGATTTGTATGTTCGCATTGCCGATCAAGCTTTTAAAAATGGCGATTTTGCCACTGCCCAGGCAATTTTTTTAGGATTAAATCAAGGAAGTGTGCAGCGGCTGCATAAAACTTTTGCCGCCCTTCCACGGCAAACAAAGAATATATATGCAAATTTGGAAAAAAGCTTCTCAAATCCTAATTACTTTTCTTTAAATAAAATTATGGAATTTGCTGAGGAAAACCCTAGTTTATCTATCGTTCCCATGATACATACAGTATTATCAAGAATTGTTTTAGATGGAGAGAAATATATGAAGTCTAAAGCAGATTTAAATGAAACACGCCAAATTGATAAATACATTTCTTCATTTAAAGAAGCGCCAGAAGGATTAACCGCCGAAATTAATAATTTAAACAAACAGATGGAAAGCATCAGTAAAGAAATTAATGAGGCTAAATTGAATAACGTTTCTTCTTTAAGGCTTTCTTATAAAAAGAGTGATGCAAGCTTAGAACTTTCCTATGCTTTAAAAGTAGAAAAATTTGGCGATTACATTCAGTTGCAAAAAGCAGGAATTTCTTATGAAACTCATAAAGCTTATTTAAGCCAGCAACTACAAGATATAAACGAAAGAATCCAGCAAGCCGAAAAATCAGGCCAAGCTATTGCTCCTGAAGAACAATTTAGTAAAGTAAACTTAGAAAAAGAAATTGAGATTGCAGAGTGGCTTTATCATGTGGCCAAAGAAATTTATTCGAAAAATTCCTCCATGGATTTAGAGGGAATGCTGGAGAAATTCAAGTTAAAAAATGATAGAAACATCGAAATTGCTGAAGAGAATGTAAAAACGGACGAAAAAAAGTTAGATTCTTTAATCAATGACCTTACGAAATTACAGACTTCTCATCCCTCAAGGAAAGATAAATCAACAGGGGTAAAGGAAAGCGATTGGTACTTCCAACCCCCAACAGATAAAAACCAATTCGAGAAGGATATATATGCCCAATCTTTAAGAATCGAACCCCGTCCATCCTCACGAGCCTAGGACTTGATAGCCGGTAGAAGTAATTAGGAGAGTGTCTTCAATACGCACGCCTCCTATACCAGGAAGATAGATGCCAGGTTCAATGGTGATGACCATCCCTTCTTGCAGCGGCAGCTGCAGATAAGGTTCTTTATTACGGAGCGAAGGCCACTCATGGATTTCTAAGCCTACTCCATGGCCTAAGCTATGTAAAAAATGCTCCCCATAACCGCACGCTGAGATGTAGTCTCTAGCTGCCCGATCCAATTCTCCTATAGTTATTCCAGGCTTACAAAGCGCCATGGCGCGTTGCTGAGCTTTTTCTACAATTGCATAAACTTTCCGCATGATGGCAGGCGGCTCACCCCAAAAAAGTGTACGGGATAAATCCGAGTGATAACCTTTCCATTTTACGCCTACATCAAAAAGCACAGTCATTCCTTCCCTTAACTCTGTCTCTTCTGGGCGATAATGAGGTAAAGCACTATTAGCTCCGAAAGCGATAATAGGCTCAAAAGCTACTCCCTGGGCTTTGTTTTTTTTCCAAAAAATCTCTAACTCGGCAGCCAATTGGTCTTCTCTTACCCCCTCTTTTAAAAGGCTTTTAATATATTCATATCCTTGCATTCCCAGTTGAGCGGCTTCTTGAAGAATAGCTATTTCATGCTCATCTTTTAAACAGCGAATTTTTTGAAGGGAGTGACTTAAAGAAACCAATTTAAGATCTTTAAAATTCTCTTGCATGCTTGCATAGGTTTGATAGGAGATCGTCTCACCGTCAAAGGCTAGCGTGTTAATTCCTCCTAGCAAGCTTTCTAAAGAATTTTTATCACTTAAAAAAACAGGCACAGGTGCTTGATTTTTACAATATTCATAGTAACGATTATCCACTAAAAGAGCAGAATTGCCTTGAGTTTTAATAAGCAGCTCTCCCGCAGATAAAACTAGTCCAGTCAAATAGTAAAGGTTGGTAGGATCCTCAACAAGGAAAGCCTCAACATTAGAATCATGAAGAACTTTTTCAACTTTTGCTAGACGGTTTTGAAAATTCATAGACTACCCTTTAAAGTTTCTAAATATCTCTTCGGCGCTTATAAAAGCAAGAGTAGACTTTCCTTGAGGACAAAAAAAAGGCATAGAGGTTGCAAACAATTGATTGACTATCGATTGAGCTTCTTCTGTTTGCAAGCGCTTGCGATAATGGACGGCAGCATGGCTTGCTGCTACGGATAAGCGTTTTTCCATTTCTTTATCCATCATTTTACCTTCAGGAAAGCTGTGCATCATATCTAACAGATCTACTACCCATTTGGAAAGATCTATGTTTCCAAATGTAGCTGGGACAGCATCTATCATAAAGCTATGCGGTCCACTTTCATGGATATGCACCCCTATCTGCGCAAAATTGTCTAGGTTCGTAGATAGCGCGGCTGCTTCAGAGGGGGGCAAATTGATATGATGAGGAATCAATAAAGATTGAACAGCTGCATTTCCAGTGCGTGCCTGCAACAAATTTTCGAAAATCACTCGGGCATGCGCTGCCTTCTGGTCCACTAAGCAAAGTGTATCAGGGGATACCTGTTTCCACGCTTCTAATGAGTAAGCATCCAAAATAATATAACCTGGTATCGTTGTCAAAACACGTGGAAAAGAACGTTTTTCCTGGGCAAGAGGAGCAAGGAAAGAAGGCTGAGGTTCCTCTCTAGAGGGAGCCTTAGCCATAGGGGGCAGCGGTTGATACTCTTTGGCTAAATTTCTCTCTTGTATAGGATGCAAGGAAAATGCCGGCTTAACGGCAGGCATTATAAAGGTGGAAGTAGAAGCAGGAGAACTAAAATCTTCATGAATAGGCTGATGATCTTGATAAGAACTTACATTGCCTTTATGAATAGCTTGTTGGATCCCTTTAAGAACTAATTCTCTTAATATATTTTCTTGACGAAGCCTAACCTCTTTTTTTTGCGGGTGAACATTTACATCCACGGTCTCGCCGGGCACATTCAAATGTAAAACAAAGATAGGATGTCGATTAGTCGGCAAACTTGTGCCATAGGCATCTCGCACAACTGCAGATATCAAGGGAGAAAAAACAGCGCGCTTGTTAATAAAAAGATATTGACCGGTACGATTCTGACGAGAATAATGAGGGGCCCCTACATATCCATGCAAGCTATAATCACCATTTGTAATCTCTACTTCACAGCAGCTCGTCACGAATTCGGCTCCCATTAATGCAGCAATTCTCTCCTTCAATTGATGGGAAAAAGCTTTGCCCGAAGAACCTCCGGTTTGAATTTCATGGCTCTGATTATTGATCAGTTGAAATTTAACATGAGGATAGCCAAGAGCAAGTAGGGTAATGATTTTATGAATTTCCTGAGCTTCATAGGCAGGAGATTTTTGAAATTTTCTTCTTACCGGGACATTAAAAAAAAGAGACTTTACTTCAATCGTCGTTCCAGGAGCACGGGCAGCAGGGCCACAGTGCATAAGTTTCCCTCCCTCCACAATCACAAGGGTGCCTTCCCCTCCCTCTTGCGGAGCAGTCAAGAGAGTGAATTTGGAAATAGAAGCAATTGAAGGAATAGCTTCTCCTCGAAACCCCATAGAAAAAATAGACTGGATATCTTCTACTTCTTTAATTTTAGAGGTAGCATGGCGTTCTAAGCAAAGTACGGCATCATCTTGCTGCATCCCTGCACCATTGTCAGTCACGCGGATAAGCTGGCGGCCCCCTCCTTTAATCTCTACGCAAATTTCTGTAGCGCCTGCATCTAAAGAATTTTCCATTAATTCTTTTACTACAGAAGCTGGACTTTCAATGACTTCGCCTGCTGCAATTTTATTAATAGTATGTTCGTCAAGAACACGAATTTTTGAAGGCATAATATTTATTACTCGCTTAAACTTCTCAATTATAAAGGATGATTCATAAGCAAGCAAGGAGAAGGATATCAAAAGATAAAAGCATTCCTCAAGCGTCTTTGGAAAAGAAAAATAGATGATCGTTAGTTTTATAGATAGCAAGAATGCCCTGCTATCTCTTGCCTCCTTATAGCTTTTTTTAGTAACATGACTCTATGTATATTAAAAAATTAGCCACAGATATTGTAAAAAAGTTAAACCAAGCGGGATACAAAGCTTATTTTGCCGGTGGCTGGGTACGCGACTATTTGATGAAACAACCTTCATCTGATATAGATATTGCTACCGATGCACCCCCTGAGGTGATTTTAAAACTTTTTCCTCATACCCTTTTAGTAGGCCTAGCTTTTGGAGTGGTCATCGTCATATTGGAGGGATATCAATTTGAAGTGTCTACTTTCAGAAAAGATTTAGAATATGTCAATGGTAGAAAGCCAAAAAGCATCGAGCTATCAAATGAAGAAGAAGATGTAAAACGTCGAGACTTTACTATCAATAGCATGTTCTATGACCCTTTGAAAGAAAAGATTTATGATTACGTGGAAGGAAGAAGAGATTTAGAATTAGGCCTTATCCGCACAGTGGGAGACCCCTTTGAACGTTTTTCTGAAGATCGTTTACGCATGATAAGAGCTATACGCTTTTCTGCCCGCTTTAATTTTCGGTTAGATGAAGCCACTCAACAAGCTATTCAAGAAAAGGCTAACACTCTTTTTCCAGCCGTTGCTATAGAAAGAGTGTGGAAAGAATTTGTAAAAATGGCTGGTTACCCTCATTTTGCAAATGCTTTGATGGAAATGCACCGTTTGGGTCTATTGCCAGTTATTTTTCCTTCACTTGCTCACTTGCATCTAAAAGATTTAAGTCAATACCTTAGCCCTTTTTCTAAATTCCCTACCTATACTCCTACTATTTTATATATCCTTGAGCTATTCCCCTCTTTTGATACGCAACAGTTGCAAAACCTTTGCAGTTACTTGCGCCTCAGCACGGAGGAGACCAAACTTGCTACTTTTGTGCAGACTGGAAAACAACTTTTATCTTTAGCCCCAGGGCTTTCTGATCCTGAATGGGTCCACTTTTACGCTCATTCATACTCTCAAGTATGTTTAGAGATCTTCGCAGCCCGCCTATCTGAAGATAGCGAAGAAGCTTTTTATCAAGAGCATGAACAAAATCAGGAACGCTTGAAACCTCATATTAAACGAGCAATAAAAAAACAGCCTTTAGTGACTGCCAGTATGCTTAAATCTCTAGGAGTTTTGCCTGGTAAAAGCATGGGCCTTCTATTGCAAGAAGCGGAAAAGAACGCTATTTTGCATAATTTGCAAGCACCTGAGGAAAGCATAAAAATGCTCCAGCAGTCCAAACATTGGCCGAATTTAAACTAAAGGCTTTTGCAAAAATCTTTTAAAGCTAGGAAAAAACTATACAAAATATAGAAGCCAGTTATAATAATTTTACAGCTTGAAATAGTAGAATGGAGAACGTGAAAAGCTTTTCTATCAATCGTATAAAATTAGCTAATTTTTAAATTATTTATCTCAGGAGAAATTTATGCGTATATTAGGTTTGGTTAGCTTAGCAGTTGGAATTGCTCTTCTGTTATTTGGCATCAATTCTTCTCAAGCATTCACAGAGAAGGTCGTGGAAGATGTTACGGGCCGTTATACAGACAATACGATGTGGTACATTATTGGTGGAATAGCCATGATCGTAGGAGGAGGAGCCCTCACTCTTTTTGGCAGAGCTAAATAAAGAGAATTAAAGGGTAGAGGAATTAATCCAGCGGGTTTCATGCCAATATAAGCAACTTTCTAAGCTTAATAAAATATTTTTATATTGGCTGCAGAGCCGGCAGCAGGGAGAAATTTTGCTTGATGATTAGCAGCTCGGGTATAAAAGCTCCAAGCTACTGCTTTTCAATACAGAAAAGAGCTTCTTCTTTTGCTTTATTTTTGGACCCTCCAGGGTTAATTTCAAATAAAAGCGAATATCCCTCGATTAATCCTGGCCTTTCAGGATAACTAAGCTTTTGGGCAATACTTTTAGGAATATCCTGAATGGCCAAATTAAACAGCTTTTTTCTTTGGCTAGCCAAACATCTTTAAGCCCTTTCAGCTCCCCTTCCTTTAAATAAAAAATTCTCTTTCCTTTATGATAAACGGAAGAAAACTTTCGGATATCTCCTTTTAAAATCTATTCAATCTTGTTCCCCAGGTTTTCAATTTTCAGGACCTATCTATATACCGCTTAAACTCTTTCCTCTATGCAGCTTATGCCAGATGCATGGAATAATTTAAAATATTAAAGCCCACAGCAGTATAAAAAACATTAGATGATAAGTTTTTCAAACATAGAGCATACTAATAAAGAGCTGTCTGTAATTATCTAGCAACATAAGAAGCTAATCCTGTCGAAGCAATAGAAGGTTAAACGTCTTGGAAGGAAGCAAGATCAGCGTTTAAAGAAAAGCTAAACCTTAACTTTTTAGCTATTGCTCTTTAAGCTACCCAAGTCCTCACCGAGAGCACTCTTTTTAACGATTTTTCTCATTAGCTTATCTAACACTCTATAAGGATCATTTCATTTAAAAATATTATTTACCTCAAATTTTAACAATTAAAAGCAGGCCCTTGAATAACCGGAGAAAAAAAATCATTTTTTTGTTGGATTTAAATGAATCTAAAATTAAATTTGTTTTCAAGTCTAAATAAGCTATTAAGGAGATACAGAATGGGAATAAGCAATTTATCTCAGGCATGCAGTAGGATAGATAATATCGCTGACTATATCCCTGTTATCAGCACAGTCACTAATTTAGTTGATCTCTTCCAGAAATGCATTATCTCGACCTTCATATCAAAGGAAAGCTTAGTAAAGAGCCATTACTATGCCCACCTTAGTGACAAAAGCTTTGGAAGGTGTATAACCTTACTGATTCCTGTTTTGGGTAATCTCACCATTGCCATCCTAGACTTCTTGCATCGAAAAAGTGATAATAAAAAGCAACAAGATAAGAATCTTTCTTCTAAACATACAACTCTTCAAAAAGATAAAGAGGCTTTATTTGCTATTGTTAAGAAAGAAGGTCTTGCTCTTAAGGGTGCTCGCTTAGAACTTCAAAAAGATAAAGATATCGTGCTGACAGCCGTTAAGCAAAATGGCGAAGCTCTTCAATATGCTAGCCGAGAACTGAGAGACAATAAAAGCATTGTACTTGCCGCAGTCGAGCAAAATGGCTGGGCCCTTGAGTTTGCTAGCCCTAGGCTGCAGAATGATAAGGATGTTGTACTTACGGCTCTTCGGCAAAATGGCGGGGCCCTTCGATATGCCAGCCCCAGGCTTAAAGATGATCCTAAGATTGTGCTTGCTGCTATTCAAGAAAACGGCTGGGCTCTTACGGAGGCCAGCGAAAGGCTTAAAAAAATAAAAAGATGATCATTGCTGCCATTCAGAACGAGGGCTGGGCCCTTGAAGAGGCTAGCGAGGAGCTTAGGAACGATAAAGACATTGTGCTGGCTGCCGTTAAAAAAAGACCTTCAAGGCTTCGCTATGCTAGCGAAAAGCTTAAAAACGATAAGGATGCGGTGCTTGCCGCCGTTAAGCAAGATGGTTACGCTCTTGAATTTGCTAGCCCACAACTGCAAAATGATAAGGATGTAGTGCTTGCTGCCGTCCAACAAAATGGCTGGGCCCTTCAATATGCTAGCTCTGCACTTAAAGACAATCTAGATATTGTGCAGGCGGCTGTCCAACAGAATGGCTGGGCCCTTCAATATGTTAGCCGGGAGCTACAAAAAAATGAGGAGCTCATCAAACTAGCTAGGCTGACTAGGAAATAGATAACTTTAGTACTTATTTAAAAAGGCATATTGATCAAAATTCGGGCGCCTAAAATCCCTTAAAACCATGGGGACAAATAGGCCTACTTTCCCTTGCTCTACAATTTCCCCTTAAATGGAACAAAAATAAAGCTTATAGATTTTAAATAATTTTTTAATTAAAATTAAATTCCTTATTAGTTCAACCAATTGACATGGAAGCCCCAATGAAAATCCATGATTTATCTCAAGCTTGCTGTTCGATTGATAATATTGCAGACTATATTCCCCTAGTTAGCACAGTGACTAATTTAGTTGATATTTTCCAAAAATGTGTCCTTCTACATTTTAATCCAGAGCAGAGTTCTTCTGAAAGCCCTTATTATGCTCACCTCAGACTTAAAAGTTTTAAACGATGTATAATCTTATTGATTCCTATTCTAGGAAATATAAGCATAGGAATTTATGATTTTACTTGCCGTAAAAGCAAGGGGAAAAAACCTGTAACACCAAATGTCGAACTAAAGAGCTTAGCCCTACCAAATAGCAATAAAGAGATTAAGAACAATAAAAGGTTGATCCTTGCTATTGTCAAGCAAAATGGTTGGGCGCTCGAATATGTTAACGAACAGTTTAAGGATGATAAAGATATTGTACTTGCAGCCGTTAAGCAAAAGGGCATGGCTCTTCAGTATGCGAGTGAAAACCTCAAAAACAACAAAAGTGTGGTGCTTGCCGCCGTTCAGCAAGATGGTTGGGCGCTTGAGCATGCTAGCAAAGAGCTTCAAAATGATAAGCGAGTGGTCCTGGCTGCGGTCCGGCAAGATGGCTCAACACTTCAAGAAATTAGCCAAGAGCTTAGAAATACTAAGGAAATCGTACTTGCCGCCGTTCAACAGAACGGCTGGGCCCTGCAGTATGCTAACGAAAAACTTAAAGATAATAAAGAAATTGTACTTGCAGCCGTGCGGCAGAATGGCTGGGCCATACAGTACGCTAGCGAACAACTTAAAAATAATGAGGATGTCGTGCTTGCTGCTCTTGAGCAAAATGGGTTAGCCCTTGAGTATATTGGCCCCGCTTTAAAGGATAATAAAAATGTGGTGCTCGTTGCTCTCAAGCAAAATGGGTTAGCCCTTGAGTATGCTAGCCAAAATTTTAAAAATGATGAGAACATGGTGCTTACAGCCGTTCAACAAAATGGTAAAGCGCTTCGGCATGCCAGCTATGGACTTCAAAAAAACAAGAAACTTATCAATCTAGTTAAAAACCAAAACTCTCCTCTAATACCTTAACTTTCTTTTAAATTTTTTTAGAACCTCCAATGAAAATAGGAGATATTTTAGGCAAGATATTCATCGCTTTGGAAATGCTTATAGACTCTTAAAATGAACGGTTTAAAATCTTTAATCTATGTTTTTAGCTCTTATACTTAATAGTAAACTAAAAAAATTGCTTAAGGCAGCAAACAAAACGCTGCATGGTAATCCCTAAAGAATTTAAGAGAAGAGAGAGAGGTCTCGATTCATCTATTGCAAGATGGAGTAAAAAAAGTTATAGTTAGCTATCCCAAGGTAATAAATCTTTATTTTTATGAAAGAACTTTCTAGCCCTCAGCATCCTTTAATTAAACATTTAGTAAAGCTACGTCAAAATCATGATTATCGCTGGCATCATCAGACCCTCGTGCTTGAAGGGATCAAATTAATCGCTGAGGCCAGTTCTTTGCTTACTTTCAAAACTATCTTAGCTTCCTCTCCCCATCTTTTACCTAAAAATGTGAAAGCCGAAAAAATTATTTTAGCTGCTCCTGCGCTCATTCAAAAAGTATCAGGCCTTCAATCTTCTGAAGGCATCCTAGCTGAAGCACCTATGCCTAAATTTTCTAATCTTTATGGAAAAAAATACCTCTTGGCGTTAGATCGTATCAACGATCCCGGCAATCTAGGTACCATTATTCGCTCAGCCATAGCTTTAGGATGGGAAGGCATTTTTTTACTCGAGGGAACTTGCGATCCTTTTAATGAAAAAGCCCTGCGTGCCTCTCGTGGGGCCGTGTTTAAAATTCCTATGCGTCAAGGTGCTTGGAAAGACTTACAAGAGATTATTAAAGTAAACAACTTACAAGGCTTAGTTGCCGACATTAAGGGAGTCCCTTTTGAACAGATAAAGCCTTCGGCAGGAGTCCTTTTAGTTTTAAGCAATGAAGCTCAAGGGCCTTCTCCAGAAGCTTTTTCTATCGGTTCACCAATCACTGTTCCTATGTCTGGGGAAATGGAATCTCTCAATGTTTCCGTAGCAGCAGGACTCTTACTTTATAGTTTGCGCCAAAAGAGAGAACTTTTATGAAAAATTCTAAACAAGATGATCTGCCACGTATGCCAAAAAAATGGGTAGGTTGTGACCTTGAAGCCGATTATTTTAAAGATGACCGTAAAAATTCGCGGAAAGAGCGTAAACTAGCCTCTGCAAAAGATCGTTCCAAATACAAAAAAACAGATAGGGATAAACGGCAAAAAAATAAAGAACTCCATCAAAATATTAAACTTGCCAAAGAAGATTTACTACGGGGAAGAGTTCTATCCATTACCCCTCAAGGAATTATGGTAGAGCATGAGGATGCAATCTATGCCTGTTCTATGCGTGGTCTGTTAAAAAAGGAAAAAACACAATTTAAAAATCTTGTTACCGTAGGAGATTTGGTGTTATTTCAAAGAACAGATGCTCAGGAAGGCCTTATCGCGCATGTTGAAGAACGTTATTCTGTTTTATCGCGCGCTGACAATCTTTCAAGGCGTCAAGAGCAATTAATCGCTGCTAATATAGATCAGGTATTAATTACTGTTTCCGTCGTCAATCCACCCCTTAAGTCTTTTCTTGTGGATCGCTACATTATAGCCGCGCGCAAAGGCGGTATGGAACCTGTAATAGTGGTCAACAAGATTGATTTACTCGATCATCCTACCACACCCGCGACTGAGAAAGAACTTTATAAGGATTTTCTCCATGCTTATAAAGCCGCGCAGATTCATGTAATACCTGTTAGTATTGTTAACGAACAAGGGTTAGATCAGCTAAAAAGCATAATGAAAAATAAAGCGTCCGTTTTTTCAGGACAATCAGGCGTAGGTAAATCCTCTCTTATTAATGCCATTACAGGCCTTAATTTTAAAGTAGGAAAAGTAGTGGAGAAGACTAAGAAAGGTTCTCATACTACTACCACGGCAAAGCTTATTCCGTTAGAATTTGGCGGCTGGTGTATAGACACTCCAGGAATTAAAAGTTTTGGCTTGTGGAATCTTAATAAAGAAGAAGTCGAGCAATACTTTCCTGAAATTGAGGAAATCGGACAACAGTGCAAGTTTCCTAACTGTTCTCATACACATGAAAAAGAATGTGCTGTACTTGCAGCCGTAGAAAACGAAAAGCTTTCTCCCTTACGCTTTGCTTCTTATCAGTATTTGCTAGAAGCTTTATCGCAAGAACACTTACGCCGTTAGCTTTTCCTTGTTTTCACACACACACACATATATATATATATATTAAATTTTAAAAAGTTTACCAGTAATTGCCGCCCTTTCATTTCTTACGGTCATCACTCTGTCTTCTTGCGGAGGTTAAAGAAATTATGCCCTTACCTTTGTAACTGACCCTCCTCTGCTCTTGGCTTAAGGATCCATTTTTTTGAGGGATAGGGTTTAGGAAGAATGTGCTTAACAGCTTATGAGTAGACATTTGAGAGCGAGCAATTTTAAAATTTTATCCCTCTAGAAGAGTTACTTGATAAGAAACCGCCTAGAATATATCTTAAAAAAATTAACTCGAAGGTAAAAGCATGTCTTATATTCGCTCAGTAAAAGCTATAGAAATTTTGGATTCGCGCGGTAACCCTACCCTTAAAGTCATGATTACTACCGATCGTGATATTAGTGCCGAAGCTTCAGTGCCTTCAGGTGCATCGACAGGCCAGCATGAAGCCTTAGAGCTTAGAGATGGAGATAAGAGACGTTTTGCAGGTAAAGGGGTGCAAAAAGCTATCACGCATGTGAATGGACCCCTCGCTCAAATTCTAGTAGGAGAGCATGTCTTTGATCAGGCTCGTCTAGATCGTCTGATGATCGCCAGTGATGGCTGTGAAAATAAAAGTCGTTTTGGAGCCAATGCAATTTTAGGAGCTTCTTTAGCCTTAGCACGAGCAGGAGCCCTTAACGCTAAACTTCCCTTATACCGCTACATAGGTGGAGCTCATACCCATATTCTTCCTTGCCCGATGATTAACATTCTTAATGGCGGAGCTCATGCTGATAATCTGCTTGATTTCCAAGAATTTATGATTCGACCTACAGGAGCTCCTTCCTTTCATGAAGCTGTACGCTGGGGAGCAGAGATTTTTCATACTTTAAAAGGAATACTGAGAGAAGAAGGCCATGTTACGGCAGTAGGTGACGAAGGAGGCTTTGCTCCTAATCTTGAGTCCAATGAGATCGCTTTAGAAATGATAGTCTCAGCCATCGAAAAAGCAGGATACCGTCCTGGCATCGATGTATCGCTAGCATTAGATTGCGCGGCTTCTGAGTTCTATGATGACTCTACTCATCTTTATAAAGAGAAAAAGAAACAAAAAAGAAAGATACCCTTTATCGAACGAACAGCCGAAGAAGTCGTCGATTATTTAGAAAATTTGGTAAAGAAGTTCCCTATCGATTCAATTGAAGATGGACTGGCCGAAAATGATTGGCTGGGTTGGCAGCATCTTACTAAAAAATTAGGACATCAAATTCAGCTAGTAGGAGATGACATTTTCGTGACTAATCCTAAATTCCTGTCGCGGGGTTTTGACCTAAACGTCGCTAATTCCATTTTAATTAAACCCAACCAGATTGGCACCTTAACTGAGACGTTAGAAACTATTCGCTTAGCTCAAAACAACAGCTATGCTGCTATCATTTCTCATCGTTCGGGAGAAACTGAAGACAGTATAATTGCCGATATAGCCGTGGCTACAAATGCGGGGCAAATTAAAACAGGTTCTCTTTCTCGTACAGACCGAGTCGCCAAATATAATCGTTTACTCAATATTGAAGACAGTCTTCAAGGTGTGTGCCGTTATGGGGATAGTAACCTATATAAATGTAGGACGGGTTTTTCCTCGCCCTCATCTTTTTAAGGGAGGGGCCTTGAATTCAAGGTTAAGCTTCTTTGATAAATTATTTCATCAACAAGCTAGCTAAGCATCTTTTCTTAAAACAGGCAAAAATACCCTGCTCTTCTAACATACATACACGTGTGCTATAATATAAATACCTAGAGCTACTTTTGCTACCGAGCGTTGGATAATTAAAGAGCCAACCTTGAAGTGTTAGGATCAGTAGGTTTATCACTAGCGTGGGCCAGACATCAAAGAATTTAGCAAAATTTTTCTTTGCCAACCCTCAATTTCCTCCTACACTCGTCTTTAGCCCACGCGTTAACTATTTTATTTTTATAATTTTTATCACTATGCTTTGAGAGCACGAGTTAAAAATCTGTTAAAAAAATCAATTAATTACAAACTAGCTTAAATTATTTGCGATTAGATTTGCTTCTTCTTCATCAATCAAAACAAATTGATGAAGATCTTGCTTATAACAATAGACATCCGCTTGTGCTATATCAAACCACCATCCATGCACTCGAAGCTGCTTTTTTTCCACGCGTTCTTGAATGAAAGGATAGCTGATAACATGTTGCATTTGTTGAAGCACATTAATTTGAGAGATTTGATTATGTTCGGATAAAGAAGGGTTAATACTAAGTCCTTTTCTCACCTTGTTTAAAGCTTCTTCTCCATGCTTTAGCCAGGAACCAAGATGGGGGCAAGTATGACCATCGACCCCTCGGGCTAGAGCTTGCATAGCTCCACATTCAGAATGACCACAAACAATAATATCAGAAACGTTAAGAGAAAATGTAGAGAATTCTAATACTGCCGAAGCACTGCTATCGTAAGGTGATGAAGAAGCTGGAGGTATTAAATTTCCAATGTTTCTTAGCACAAATATATTTCCGGGATGAGTAGAAGCAAAAAGGCTGGGCATTAGACGACTATCAGAACATGCAATAAAAAGTGCTTCTGGCTTTTGCCCGAGTGCCAACCGAGCAAAAAGCGCGCGCCCCTCCTCGCTAAGGTTCTTTTTAAAATGCGCAATTTCTTGAATGAGTTTTTTCATATTTTGTAAACACTTGTTTATTAAGTTAAATGTATATTGTATATGCTGCCATTCGATCTATCCTCGCACGATGTCCGACCATACTAGCTGGCAATCAAACTCTTAAGCGTAGCCGATACCTAATTTTTGCTAGGTCTTTAGTATTTTCCCTTCTTGTTTCTTATATATTGCATAAAAGAGCATATGGTGAAAGGATTTTTGCATGCTTTCGTTGATTGATTTCTTAGAGAAAATGTTAATAAAATAAATTTTAATCTCTCAATATTTATTTACAAATGTTTACAAATATTTTGCGGAAAAGGGCATAAAAAAAACTTTATCTATCCTCAGCAAAATTTTTCAAAAAAGCGTTTGGTGATTGATTAAAGAAGAGAGTAAAGGCAATCGTTATTAAAAAAAAGCGCAAAAGATGAATACTCAAGAACCTAAAAAGATTATATCATTGGATATGAACCTTAAGGATATTAGATGAAGACCTAAAAATCAGGTGACTAGGAGCTCAAACAAATCATTAAGCTTCATAACCAAGTAAGGGAATGATCAAGATTATTGCCCTTAATTAAAACACTATAAAACCAATCCCAGCGCTACACTTACTAATTAAATAGGCAAAAAAGCCCTATAACTTTTAAACAGAAGTAAAGTAGTGCTCGAGGCCTTCGCTAGTAGGCTTCATCGTTCTACTACCTTTTTGCCAATTAGCAGGGCAAACTTCGCCATTCTCTTCGATGAAGACCAAGGCATCTAACATCCGCAGAACTTCTTCGACATTACGGCCTAATGGCAAATCATTGACAACCTGATGGCGTACAACACCTTTTTTATCTATAATAAAAAGCCCTCGATAAGCAATGCCTTCATGCTGAATAAGCACGTCATAATCGCAGGCAATACAACGGTTCATATCAGACACAATGGGATAAGTTAGGCCCTGAATGCCTCCTTTTGATTTAGGAGTATTTAGCCAAGCTGCATGACAATAGGGGCTATCTACCGAGCAAGCAACCAATTGAGTATCTCTTTTTTCAAACTCTTTAATTTTTTCTTGAAAGGCATGTAACTCTGTAGGACACACAAATGTAAAGTCTAAAGGATAGAAGAAAAAAACAACATTTTTGCCTAAAAAATCCATTAATGAGAAATTGTTGATGATTCGCCCCTCTATAACCGCTTTTGCCCTAAATTCTGGGGCTTGCTTACCCACTAACACACCCATCGTAAACTCCTTTTTTAATCTTTATCTTTAATTTCCAAAAAACTCTTCGGCCCTCTCTAGCCATTCTTCGGCACCTATCGTAGTGGCCTCTCCATGTCCTGGAAATACACGCGTATCAGGCGGTAGCTTGGCAAGCTTTGATAAGGAATCCCACATAAGAGAAGGTCGTGCCGTGGGAAAAGATAAATTGCCAATCGTACCTTTAAATAAAGTATCCCCGGAGAATAACAGCTGCTCTTCTTGGCTATAAAAACAAATACCACCAGGGGTATGACCAGGAGTTTCAATGACTTCAAAAGTAGCATTCCCTACAGGAACCTTCTCACCCGCTTTCACATAATGATCAGGTTTAGTTCCTTCTATATCAATCCAACAAGGCAAGCCATCACTTCCAGGATTTTCTACATTATTTGCATCCAATAAATGGACATAAACAGGAATTTTATACTTATTTTTAAGGGGTGCTACGTCAGCAATATGATCCCAGTGTGAATGAGTTAAAAGAATTTTGGAAGCAAGTAAGTGATTTTTAGTTAGATAATCTATAATTGCCGGCGCACTTCCTGGAGCAGGATCAATGATTGCCGCTTGCAAAGTGGCAGGGCAGCTAATGACATAAGCATTCGTTTGAAAAGGACCTGATACAATTGTATGGATAATCATTGCACCGGAGAGGATTTGAACCTCTAACCGCCCGGTTCGTAGCCGGGTACTCTATCCGATTGAGCTACCGGTGCAGAATGTAGCGCTATATTGCCTTACTCTCTGTATTTTAAGCAAGCTTAAAAAGATCAAGAGAGCTTAAAACTTATTTGGTAATCTCTGTTTCTTTTTCTTTACTTATTGATCTCAGCCTTTAATGACTTAAGAAGTTGATGCACAATAACTTATTTAGGATGATTTTAAGAGAAAAAGGAAGTAAGCATGAGGACTATCTATCTTAGTAATTTATCAGATTATGAATGTGAAACTATTAAAGTTTACTTTGAAGTAGCTTACAGCAAAGGAGGTAGACCCTTTAAACATGTAAAAAGGGAAATAATGGAACCTATTTCTTATGTCTTACGAACCGATTTTCACTACCATTATTTACCCAAAGATTTTCCTCCTTGAAACACGGTTTGCACTTATTTTAAGAAGTAGGAAGATACCCATTTGTTTGAGAAAATCAATCATCATTTAAGGAAAAGCTTAAAGATTAAACCCCGATTCTACCACTATCCTCATCGACAGACAGACAGACAGACAGACAGACAGACAGACAAGCATAACAGTAGAAAGAGGGTAAGCTCAAAAGTTATAATGGTGTCGAAAAGGTTAAGATTCCTAATAAAGTTCACTTCCTCTTCCTACCCACCTTACAGTCCTAACTTAATTGAAAACCTAGAGTCTCATATCCGCAGCCCTTTTCGGTCTAATCGCATCTATCATTTTATGATGAACTACAAAAGGGTGCATTTAGTTCTTAGAAAAAAGTTTGTCTAGAAAGAGGGGTAAGCATGAAAATAATCTTTAATAAGCAGCCTATTTTCTAGCCTAAAAATATCTTATGCTTGCCACGCCTCTTTTGTAAGAAAACACTTCTATTCACTTTAAGAGACACTCCCCTAAAAGAGATTTCCCTCAATTTTAAGCTGTCTAAGTTGAGGAAGCTGCCGGATTTCCGCAGGAATAGTAGTTAGTTGATTGTTGCTTAACCAAAGGATGTGCAGCTGAGAAAGCTGCCCGATCTCAGCAGGAATAGTAGTTAGCTGGTTGTCGCTTAAGTAAAGCATTCGCAGCTGAGAGAGCTGCCCGATTTCCGCAGGAATAGTAGTTAGTTGATTGTTGCTTAACCAAAGGGTGTGCAGCTGAGAAAGCTGCCAGATTTCCGCAGGAATAGCGGTGAGTGGGTTGCCGCCTAAGTCAAGGCTTTGCAGCTGAGACAGCTGCCCAATTTCTGCAGATATAGCGGTTAATCGGTTTCTGGCTAGGTTAAGGCTTTGCAGCTGAGAAAGCTGCCAGATTTCCGCAGGAATACTAGTTAGCTGGTTGCAGTATAAGTAAAGGGCTTGCAGCTGAGAAAGCTGCCCCATTTCCGCAGGAATAGCGGTGAGTAGGTTGTAGCCTAAACAAAGCCACTGCAGCTTAGTAAGCTGCCAGATTTCCGCAGGAATACTGGTTAGCAGGTTGCCGGCTAAGTCAAGCCTTTGCAGCTGAGAAAGCTGCCCAATTTCTGCAGGAATAGCGGTTAATCGGTTGCTAGCTAAGTCAAGTCTTTGCAGCTGAGAAAGCTGCCCTATTTCTGGTGGTAAAGACGTCAAGCCTGACTTATCTAAGTTCAGAGAGATGATATCTTTACCATGCTCTTCTATCCACTGCGTTAGCAGCTCTCCTTTTTTCTTTAAAGGTAAAGCTTGAATCTGTGGTTGGTTTAAGAACTCTGTTCCTCCCGGTAGCTTTTGCCAAAGTAAGAGGCGGTTAATATTTAATAGATAGGAGGAATAATTTGAAAGGGTAAAAGCCTTGCTTTCCTTAGCATTTCCTTCAAATTCTGTAGGAGAAAGAGAAGCGGCCAAAGTAAAGAGCTTTTGAAAGATATAGGGAACTTTTTCTTCAACAGAAAGATTAGGCTTAATTTCATAAATCCTATCTAAAATGCGGGCTTGTTCTATAAAATCCCTATTCCCTTCAGGAAAATGAACTTGGATGATTGCATTATAAAGCGAGGTTATGGAAAGAGGTATTACAGATGAAGGAGAAAGAGGTTGAATTTCTTTAGAGGAGGTTAAAGAAGAGGTGGAAATAGAAGGTTGAGGAGCGGTTGGGGCAAGAGAGGAAGAACTTTGATGGATTTGGCGCAATTTTTCGACAGCAAATTGCCTAATCTTTTTATTCTCCCCGAGTAATTTTTCCGTCCATTTATAGCTTATCTTATCTTTCTGGGTCAGTTCTTCACTGTCCTGGTTCATCAACTCTTCCAATTGATTCTCTAGCATTTTCTTTAAGGTTGAATGCTCTTGAATGGAAGGTTCTTCTAAAAGATTGAATAAGAGTTCGGTATAGCGCTCTTTATAAGAGTCTGCAGAAGGAAGGCTTTTTTCTTTACCTTTTCCTTTATCAGAAAAAGCGAGAGGAAGGGGCTGGGAAGATGAAGAAGCCTCTGAGGAGCGTTTAAGGCAAAATTCAAGATAGGCTTGGGCTTTTTCATACGTAGGAGTTAATTGCAAAGCTTGTAGTAAAGCTTCTATAGCAGTTGTATGGTCTCCTTTTTCAGCAAGCTCTTTACCACGTAAGAAATGTCCTACAGCTTCCTCACTAGGCTCATGCTTAATTTCCTCTAATGGATGAGATTCAGCCGTTTCGGCCAGCTGTCTCATCGTGTAATTGGGTGCATGCCTTTCAATAAGCGTTCTATCTAGGGGGCAAAGTTTATTGCGTGCTAAGCATTGGATGACGGTATCTTCGTTAAAGGTATGGCCACAAGGAAACAAAGTAACCGCCCGAGTCATCAGCTCTCCTGAGACGGGATCTTCTATATTTTCGGAGACTGTAGTACGAAAAGTTATTGGGGTGCTAGAAGTAGAATCTGACGGCATCATATAAAAGCTCCTTAAAGTTTTATGGTAAGCGATTGCCTTAGTAGGCAGATGTAGCCTGCTTTTTAAAGAAATAGTCCTTACCTTTTTGCCAGAAAATTACTCTTTTTTTTCTTTATTAAGCAATTTTAATTTTAGAAAAAAGGAAGGGACGCTTATCTTTTTATAGAAGCTTTAGCAGTTTGCCTTATTTCTTTCTCAATTTTTATCTTATCTTCCCAGACCTTGTGGATTTTTAGGCCGTGCCGATTATCATGCTTGTAAAAAGCTTAGAAGGCCTACAAAGGTTCACACTCTCTTCCTCCTCTCCTTATCGTCCCAACGCTCAAGCCACTTGAAAACCTAGAGTATCATACCCGTAGCCATTTTCGGTCTAACCACATTTATCAGATTATGATGAACTATAAAAAGGACGCATTTAGTTCTTAGAAAAAAGTTTACCTAGAAAAAGGGGTAAGCATGAAAATAATTTTTAATAAGCAGCCTATTTCCCAGCTTAAAAATATCTTATGCTTGCCACGGCTCTTTCTTAAGAAAACACTTCTATTCACCTTAAGAGACACCCCCTAAAAGCGATTTCCCCAAGTTGTAAGCCTACGAAGTTGAGAAAGCTGCCCGATGGTTGCAGGAAGAGCGGTTAGCTGGTTGCCGCTTAACTCAAGCCTTTGCAGCTGAGAAAGCTGCCCGATTTCCGCAGGAAGAGCGGTTAGTTGGTTGTTGCTTAAGTAAAGCCATTGTAGCTTAGAAAGCTGTCCGATTTCCACAGGAATAGTGGTTAGCTGGTTGTTGTCTAACCCAAGCACTTGCAGCTTAGTAAGCTGCTCAATTTCCGTAGGAATAATAGTTAGCTGGTTACTGCTTAAACAAAGGGTGTGCAGCTGAGAAAGCTGTCCGATTTCTGCGGGGAGGTAAGTTAGCTGGTTGTTGTCTAACCCAAGCACTTGCAGCTTAGTAAGCTGCCCTATCACCTCAGGAATAGCGGTTAGCTGGTTGTTGCTTAAGTCAAGCACTTGCAGCTTAGTAAGCTGACCTATCTCCGCAGGAATAGCGGTTAGCTGGTTTTTAAATAAGCTAAGCGTCTGCAGCTTAGAAAGCTGCCCGATCTCAACAGGAATAGTAGTTAGCTGGTTGTCGCTTAAGTCAAGCACTTGCAGCTGAGAGAGCTGCCATAGCTCGGCAGGCAAAATTGTTAGCTGGTTGCCGCTTAACTCAAGCCTTTGCAGCTGAGAAAGCTGCCCTATCTCTGGCGGTAAAGAGGTCAATCCTAAATTATTTAGCTCCAGGATAACGATATTTTTACCATGCTCTTCTATCCACTGCGTTAGCAGCTCTCTTTTTTTCTTTAAAGGTAAAGCTTTAATATGTGTTTGGTTTAAATATTCTGTTCCTCCCGGTAGCTTTTGCCAGAGTAGGAGGCGGTTAATATTTAATAGATAAGAGGAATAATTTGAAAGGGTAAAAGCCTTGCTTTCCTTAGTATTTCCTTCAAATTCTGTAGGAGAAAGAGAAGCGGCTAAAGTAAAGAGCTTTTGAAAGATATAGGGAACTTTTTCTTCAACCGAAAGATTAAGCTTAGGCTTAATTTCATAAATCCTATCTAAAATACGCGCTTGTTTTATAAAATCCCCATCTCCTTCAAGAAAATGAACTTGGAGGATTGCATTATAAAGCGAGGTCATGGAAAGAGGTGTTACAGATAGAGGAGAAAGAGATGGAATTTCTTTAGAGGAGGGTGAAGAAGAGGTGGAAATAGAAGGTTGAGGAGCGGTTGGGGCAAGAGAGGAAGAACTTTGGTGGATTTGGCACAATTTTTCAAGGGCAAATTGCCTAATCTTTTTATTTTCTCCTAATAATTTTTCTGTCCATTTATAGCTTATCTTATTTTTCTCGGTCAGTTCTTCACTGTCCTGGCTAACCAACTCTTCCAATTGATTCTCTAGCATTTTCTTTAAGGTTGAATGCTCTTGGATAGAAGGTTCTTCTAGAAGATTGAATAAAAGCTCAGTATAACGCTCTTTATAAGAGTCTGCAGAAGGAAGGCTTTTTTCTTTACCTTTACCTTTATCAGAAAAAGCGAGAGGAAGGGGCTGGGAAGATAAAGAAGCTTCTGAGGAGCGTTTAAGGCAAAATTCAAGATAAGCCTGGGCTTTTTCATACGTAGGAGTTAATTGCAAAGCTTGTAGTAAAGCTTCTATAGCAGTTGCGTGGTCTCCTTTTTCAGCAAGTTCTTTACCACGTAAGAAATGTCCTACAGCTTCCTCACTAGGCTCATGCTTAATTTCCTCTAATGGATGGGATTCAGCTGTTTCAGCTAGGTGCCTGACCGTGTAGTTGGGTGCATGCCTTTCAATAAGCGTTCTATCTAGAGGACAAAGTTTATTGCGTGCTAAGCATTGGATGACGGTATCTTCGTTAAAGGTATGGCCACAAGGAAACAAAGTAACCGCTCGAGTCATCAGCTCTCCTGAGACAGGATCTTCTATATTCTCTGAAACTGTAGTGCGGAAAGTTATTGGGGTGCTAGAGATAGAATCTGACGGCATCATGTAAAAGCTCCTTAAAGTTTTATGGTAATTTATTACCTTATGGGGCATATGTAGCCTGCTTTTTAAAGAGCTAGGCCTTACCTTTTGGCCAGAAAATTACTCTTTTTCTTCTTTATTAGGCAATTTTTATTTTAAGAGATAAAAAAAGAAAGGGAGGAACGCTTATCTTTTTATAGAAGCTTTAGCAGTTTCTCTTATTCCTTTCTCAATTTTTATCTTATCTGATCTTATCTTCCAATGCCTTGTTGATTTTAGGCTAAGCCTATTATCGTGGTTGTAAAAAGCTTAGGAGGTCTACAAAGGTTCACTTTCTCTTCCTACCCATCTTACAGTCCTATCCTAACTTACTTGGACAACCTAGAGTATCATATCCGCAACCATTTTCGGCCTAATCGCATCTATCAGTTTATGATGAACTACAAAAGGGCGCATTTAGCCCTTAGAAAAAAGTTTACCTAGAAAGAGGGAAAAGCATGAAAATAATTTTTAATAAGCAGCCTATTTTCCAGCCTAAAAATATCTTATGCTTACCAGGGCTCTTTTCTAAGGAAACACCTTTATTCACTTTAAGAGACACCTCCTAAAAGAGATTTCCCCCAATCCCAAGCTTACTAAGTCGAGGAAGCTGCCTGATTTCTGCAGGAATAGCGGTTAGCTTGTTGTTGTTTAAATAGAGTTCTTGCATCTGAGAAAGCTGTCCGATTTCCGCGGGGAGGTAAGCTAGCTGGTTGCTGCTTAAGTCAAGCATTACCAGCTGAGAAAGCTGTCCGATTTCCGCAGGAATAATGGTTAGCTGGTTACGGTCTAAATAAAGCTTTTGCAGCTTAGAAAGCTGCCAGAGTTCTGGCGGTAAAAAGGTCAAGCCTAACCTTTCTAGGCTCAGGAAAATGATACCATTACCATGTTCTTCTATCCACTGCGCTAACAGCTCTCCTTTTTTCTTTAAAGGTAAAGCTTTAATATGTGGTTGGTTTAAGAACCCTGTTCCTCCTGGTAACTTTTGCCAGAGTAAGAGGCGGTTAATATTTAGCAGATAGGAGGAATAATTAGAAAGGGTGAAAGCTTTGCTTTCTCTTGAGCTCTCTTCAAATTCTAAGGGAGAAAGAGAGGCGGCTAAGGTAAAGAGCTTTTGAAAGATGTAGGGCACTTTTTCTTCAATAGGAAGAGTAGAGTCAATTTCATAAATCTTATCTAAAATACGCGCTTGTTTTATAAAATCCCCATTCCCTTCTGGAAAATGAACTTGGATGATTGCGTTGTAAAGAGAGGCCATGGAAAGAGGTGTTACAGATAGAGGAGAAAGAGGTGGGATTTCTTTAGAGGAGATTGAAGAAGAGGTGGAAATAGAAGATTGCGGAGAGGTTGGGGCAAGAGAGGAAGAACTTTGGTAGATTTGGCGCAGCTTTTCGACCGCAAATTGCCTCACCTTTTTATTTTCTCCTAATAATTTTTCCGTCCATTTATAACTTATCTTATCTTTCTCAGTCAGTTCTTCACTGTCCTGGCTCATCAACTCTTCCAATTGATTCTCTAGCATTTTCTTTAAGGTTAAATGCTCTTGAATGGAAGGTTCTTCTAAAAGATTGAATAAGAGCTCAATGTAGCGCTCTTTATAAGAGTCTGAAGAAGGAAGGCTTTTTTCTTTCCCTTTATCAGAAAAAGCGAGAGGAAGAGGTTGGGAAGATAAAGAAGCTTCGGAAGAGCGTTAAAGGCAAAATTCAAGATAGGCTTGGGCTTTTTCATACGTAGGAGTTAATTGCAAAGATTGTAGTAAAGCTTCTATAGCAATTGCATGGTCTCCTTTTTCAGCAAGCTCCTTACCGCGTAAGAAATGTCCTACAGCTTCCTCACTAGGCTCGCGTTTAATTTCTTCTAGTGGATGGGATTCAGCTGTTTCAGCCAGCTGTCTGACCGTGTAGTTAGGTGCATGTCTTTCAATAAGCGTTCTATCTAGGGGGCAAAGTTTATTGCGTGCTAAGCACTGGATGACGGTATCTTCGTTAAAGGTATGACCACAAGGGAACAAAGTAACCGCCCGAGTCATCAGCCCTCCTGAGACGGGATCTTCTATATTCTCTGACACTGTAGTGCGGAAAGTTATCTGGGCGGTAGAAGGAGGATTTGACGGCACCATATAAGCTCCTTAAGTTTTATGGTAAGCTATTACCTTATGGGGCAGATGTAGCCTGCTTTTTAAAGAACCAGTCCTTACCTTTTTGTCAAAAAATTACTCTTTTTCTTCTTTATTAAGCAATTTTTATTTTAAGAAAAAAAGGGAGGGACGCTTATCTTTTATAAAAGCTTTAGCGATTTCTCTTATTCCTTTCTCAATTTTTATCTTATCTTCCCATGCGGATCTTTAGACCGAGCCGATTATCATGCTTGTAAAAAGCTTAGGAGGCCTTATACCTGATAAGGAAAGCTTAAAGGAACACCTCGAGCACAATCCATGGGAATCAGTAGAAAAAGCATGCCTAGGTCAAGACTATCCAAGAGAGAAGGTCAAAAGCGATGTGCTAAAATAGGGCAAGGAAGCCGAAGTGGTGAAAAGCCTGCAGGGCAGAATACGTCTATAGGATGAAAGCTGGAGATAGATGTAAAACGCCTATAAAAAAATTAGGCAAATATATTAAAAGCTTTAATTTTGCCACTTCCTTATAAGCTCATTAATAAAATAGTCTGGATTTTTATCAGGCTCTGCTTGAGCTATTTTTAATGCTTCCTCATCTGATAGTAGGCGATCATTTTGAAGAAATGCTTCTAGTTGAATATTTGCTAGTAAAGGATCAAATTGTTTATGAAAATGATCTAGCTGGCTGTATCTAAAACCATAAAAGGGTATACCCATAGTTTCCATCATGCTTTCCACCGACCTCATATGGCGCGGACTATCATCGATAAATATAACTTTACTAGGACGAAGAAAATGATAATTTAAAAAATCTTTTAAGAAAGGACCTTTATCTTGATAATCGGTAAAAATGATGCCTTGAGAAAAGCATTCGTAGGAGTTAGAATCAATCAATTTTGGCAGTCGATTAAGAGAAAAATCAATGCCCACACTTTTTAAATGTTTATAGGCACAAAGGTCAGCCTCTTGCATGTAATCAGGATTTAAACAACGAGCTGTTAAAGCAAAAGTAAGAATTCCCTTTTGCTGAAGTTGCCTAATAATTTCAGCAGCAGAAGGATCTATCAGCCGCATCGGAACTTGAAGCATAATTTTTTGAATGATTTTATTAACTTCTAAACGAGCTTCATTCTTAGACAAATTAGCAGTAGCCATTTTAGATACAAAATAGCTCCACCACGGCGTGTTGCCTAGCATACTCGTCGTATTAATCAGGGTATCGTCAATGTCAAAAAACAGTATAGAATGTGAATCTACCTCTTGAAGGATATCAGCAAAACGATGCGTTTCTACAACTTTTGCTGAAAGTGGCCTAAAGAATAGGAGGGCAATAACTAACAAGAAAAAATTTCCCCTCAAAGCTAGCCGGACGCTACCTGGATAGCGTAAGATAAAATAATTTTTCATTATTCTCCTAGTTTGCTGGCCATTTTTCTCCTAACTTTCCCATCCTTCTTTACCTATTAGAGGAACGAAGCGAACAGGTTCAAAGGTCTCTTGAGTGTATGTTTCCTCAGAGGTTTTACGCAGACGCAGTAGAAGTTGGCTAAAGCTATCGCCCACAGGAATAATCAGGCGACCGCCAATTTTTAGTTGTTTGATAAGAGTTTGAGGAATTGCAGGAGCACCTGCTGCAACAATGATAGCATCATAAGGGGCATGTTCAGGCCAGCCTAAGGAGCCATCTGCCACCTTACAATGGATAGAATGATAGGCTAGCTGTTTAAAGCATTGTTGAGCCGCATGCGCTAAGCTAGGCAAAAATTCAACAGTATAGACTTCTTGCGCTGTATAGGCAGCTACAGCTGCTGCATAGCCAGAGCCGGTGCCAATATCCAATACAATTGAACTAAGAGTAATTTCAGCTAATTGATTCATCAAAGCAACTATAAAAGGCTGGCTAATAGTCTGCCCCTCCCCTATAGGTAAAGGCCTATCTTCATAGGCATTTTCTTGCATAGAAGCAGGAACAAATAAGTGACGAGGGACATGCCGCATAGCTTCCAGGGTAGCTGGATCAGTAATCCCTCGGGCAAGAAGCTGTGTTCTTACCATCTCTTGCCTTTTGTGAGAATAATCATCATCAAGTGGCATAGCTATCTTCCTTAAAAGTTTTTTTCCTCAACTTTTCGCTCTTCTTTATCAGCTTTTTTAGCTTCTTCCTCTGTGGCTGCTATTACATCAGTAATAGCTGCTTTAAGCATCTCGATTTTTGAGCCATCATACATTTTAAGTATAACAGTATTCTCTTCTATACGCACGATCGTTCCGACAATCCCCATAGCAGTTACTCGATCACCTTTTTTCAAAGCGCTACGCTGCTCTTCTATGGCTTTACGACGTTTTTGCTCAGGTCTCCATAAGATCAAATAGAAAAAAATCAGAGCGATCGCAATCATTACAAAAGTTTGAGTCATTCCTTGATCACGGGGAACGATTTCAAGGTTAGTGCCCTCTTGCGCAAAAGCTATCGTATTATTCAATAGAGTAAAGCCAAGTGCAGAAAAGCAAGTCATTTTCTTAATCATATTTCATCCTTTTAATGCGGATACAAGGCACAAACTTTTTGATAAAAATCGGCTAAAGTATCATTTTTTATTGCTTCCCTTAATTTTTGCATAAAATCTAGATAAAAGGCTAGATTTTGTAACGTGACTAATGTTAAGCCGGTCATTTCATCCACGTTGAGGAGATGGCGTAAGTAAGCCTTAGAGAACTGAGAAGTATAGGAGGGGGTAGAAGGATCGAGAGGAGAAAAATCTTCAGCATAACGAGCGGCCTTTATCTGCACTTTTCCGGCCCAGGTAAAAGCCGTGCCATTTCGTGCATTTCGTGTAGGCATCACACAATCGAACATATCGACTCCCCGCATTACACTCTCCACTAGATTACGAGGCGTTCCTACTCCCATCAAATAGCGTGGTTTTTCTACCGGCATAAACGGCACTGTATGATCGAGCACCTCATACATCACCGAAGCAGGTTCGCCAACAGAAAGGCCGCCGATAGCATATCCTTGGAAATCTAGATTAGCTAAAAACTGGGCAGACTGCTGACGTAAATCAGCATGCACTCCGCCTTGTACGATTCCAAAAAGATTTTGATGAGGCTGCAAATCATAATTTCTACAGCGCTCCGCCCAACGATGGGTTCTTTCTAAGCTTTTTTCCACAACTTTTTTTTCACACGGATAAGGCGTACATTCATCAAATGCCATCACAATGTCAGAGCCTATAGTTTTTTGAATGAACATACTCTCATCGGGTCCCAAAAAGTGACGCGAACCATCAATATGCGATTGAAAATGGACTCCTTTATCCGTGACCTTGTTAAGGGCAGACAAAGAAAAAACTTGAAATCCTCCTGAGTCAGTAAGAAGAGGGCTTTGCCAGTTCATAAAAGCATGCAAACCACCAGCTTTAGCCAAAATTTCTACCCCTGGACGAAGCATCAGATGATAAGTATTGCCCAAAATAATTTGAGCCTTCATATCTAACAGATGCTGATTAGTCAAGGTTTTAACAGCTGCCCGTGTACCTACAGGCATGAAAACAGGCGTTTCTATCGCCCCATGGGCAGTTTCTATGATTCCTACTCTTGCACGGGAGCAAGCATCAGCCTTACAAATCGTAAATTTCAAAAAGAGCCTATATGTTTGATGGAGTTTTTTCTAGGAGAATCAAACTGTCGACATGAATAGTTTGAGGAAATTGGTCATAAGGTTGAATATATTTTACCGTATAACCATTCTGCGATAACTCAGCAATATTAGCTAAATGAGCCTGAGGATTGCCAGAAATATAGAGGATTTTAGGAGCATTGAGACGAAGTAAATGTTTCATGGTGAGAGGATCGAGACCCGCACGTGGAGGATTTAATAAGACTAAATCAGGTAGAGGAAATAAATTTTCATCTTGAATTTGGCCCAAAGCATAGCGCACCGCTCCTGAAATAATAGTGACATTCTGCCTATTATTTAAAGCAGCATTTTGACGCGCATCAAAAGCTGTCTCTGGAGATATTTCTATGCCTATTACCTGTTTAACGTTCTTTGAAGCGCAAATACCTAACACCCCTGAGCCGCAAAAAAGATCATAGATGGTATCTTCTTTGTTTACCTTCGCTAATTGCAGGGCTAAAGAATAAACCTTTTCTATTTGCCTTATATTAGGCTGAAAGAAAGAAGAAGGGCTAATTCTAAACTTATAAGTTTCTGCAGGCTTTTCAATATCTGCCTGAATGTCTAGTTCTTCCTCAATATACTGAGGTCCATAAAGTAACATTTCATAAAAGTTAGTGGCCATTCCTGGGCTTATCTGTTGTATCCTAACAAATATACTTAACTTAGCATTTGATTGTTGTGGCTCAATAGCAGTATGTAACGCATGGACAAAGCTCTCAAGGTGGCGATTTTGCAAAGCATAATCAGGGTTACCAGAGACCGTCAACATTACCATGCGGTCTCCTGTCTTCATTCCTTCACGTAGCGTCAAGGACCTTAATGAACCGGTATTCTTGATGGGGTAATAGGCCTCTAAATTTGACTCTTCCCACCAAGATTTTACCGCATGGACAGCTTGAGTGAACCAGGGATTGGGAAGATGACATTCTACAAGATTAAAAACTCTTCCTTTGGTAGAGTCAAGAATCAAGCCTAAGTACTTAGTTTTATTTAAATCTCTTGAAAAGGTAAAATCCATTTTGTTTCTGTAATTCCACTCAGATTCAGAGGGCATAATAGGAAACAGATGGGTCTCTGGCGTGATTACACTGCGGAAAATATCTTTAGCTAAAGATTCTTTATAACGCAGTTGAGTATCATAAGACATTTGTTGCCATTGGCATCCACCACAGGAGCCAAAATGTATACATTTAGGAATGATTCGGTCTTTGGAAGGCTCAATAATTCTTTGTATTCCTCCTACCCAATGCGTTTTATTTTTGCCATGTAACATAGAATGGACTGCATCTCCAGGGATGGCAAACGCTATCTCAGCTTCCTTAATTTCCTCTTCTGAACGTTCGATGCGACCTAAGCCATGTCCTCTCTTAGAAAATTCATTGATTTTAACATTCGCAAAACGAGTTTGTTTAGAATAAGGCATATCGCTAGATTATTAAATTTTGGTCAAATAATAAGGTTAAATAAGCAGCTATATAAAAGCAAGGTGATTTAGGAACAGTTAGAAGCTTTGTACAACAACGTAAGCAACTTAAAAATATAAGTGCGCCTGCTAGTTGGATTTTTTATTCACCAGATCAGATAAGTTTTTCGAATTCGATGAGGAAAGTGAGGTAAAGGGGAGGTTATAACCCCCCTAAAAAACTATCAATTATCTCCAGCCCACTTGCTTCGTAGGAAGTTTTGCGGTAGGTCTTTTTAAAGAAAGAGGACGTGCCTTAGCTTTATGTGCTTTAGCTTTTGGCTTGGCTGCAGGTTTTGCAGCTGGCTTTGTAGCGATTGGTTTTGCAGCTGGCTTAGAAGCTTTTTTAGGAGCAGTTACTTTTTTAGCCGTTTTTTTTGTACCTTTCGTCGTTTTTTCAGATTTGATAGATTCTTTACGATAAAGCTTAGAAACTTTCTCAAGCTTAACGGTTCCTGTACGAACACGCTGAGAAGCTGCTTTATTGCCTTTCTCAGCTTTTTCTAAATCATTAGTAATGTTCTGAAGCAGGTCTCTTAAATTTTTGACCGTATCTTTTAATGCCATGGTGATTTGCCTCCTGATTTTTTGAGTTTCATGACGAAGTAATAAATATTAACTTTGGATATATTGTGCAACATTTTTCTTCACTTAGCGAAAAATAATCTTACTTTTGCGTCTTATGTTAAACTAATTATGAAACAAGCGCTCAGGCAAAAAAGGCAGCTGTAGGGTTATCTTAAGCTTTATTTTTATTTAAATATTAACATAATTTAAGAAAAACTCAGGCTAAAAACAATCTTACAAAAATTTAGGAAAAAGATTGTCACATAGGCGTTTGAAAACTCTATTCAGGTACACTACCTCAAATTTTTAGCTTCAAATATCTAAGAATAAGGGGCTACAAGCGTGAAATTAAAGTTGTGCAAAAGTCTTAAATAACCGACTTACCTCTTCTTGATCGGTAGGCTTTCTAAGAATGAAATAAAATGCAGCTATGCTAAGTATCTATCTAAGAAGGTCTTGAAAAAAATCATAGCTATTCTTTTTTATCAAATGGCTTAAATATTGAGTGTTTTTCATTTTCTGTTAATTTTTTTGCGCATACTTTGATAATTTCTAATAAATTCGTTCAATGAAAAATGCTTGCAATCTTTTCTTTGCATGGCTCTAGTAGCAAGTTCCTATCTTAAAAACCATTATTTATGCATTGATGATTGCTACTCTCTTTATCAAAAATAGATAAAATCAGGCTTACACCTCAAGGAAGCTCTCTTAAAAGCTACCCAAGCATTCAGCTTTTTTCTTAGCCTAAAAATTATATTGCAGGCTCTTCTAAGGGGTAGGATGACTAGGTAGATGGCACCTTAGATAAAAGGATATAAGCCTTAATTGATACAGCCCCAGCTTGCTGAAATGTTAGATTGATAAAAATTAGCAGCGGATGCTTCTTTCAGCAGAAAAAGGAGGAAAACAAAAGATTGAGTATGGGTTTAGAAGAAAAAGGAACAACCATGCATCCATTATATAAATGAAAAGGGCTTGCTTGTTGCTTTTAAGAATGCAACGTATAACTGCAGGCCAAGCATCGAATGGCTCAAGCTTTAATCCAACCAAGTTTAACATTGCTCAAAATAAGGTAAAAATTTAATTAATTTTTTTTATATTTGATACAAATTAGGAGAGGATAAGGCTGAATATTTAAGGAATTAATTATTAATACGAAAGCCTTTTCGTAAGCTTATGGATGAAAGAATGCCGGAAAAATCGCTGAGAGAGCTGTTTTTAATCTAAAGAAGTGGGATGGCAAGTAGGACGAGCAAGAGCTTGGCGGCAAGGAAAACTCAGATAAATTATGATTGGATGGGGAAATAAAAAAAAAGAAGGATTAGGTTGGCTTGCTTTTAGTTTGATAGGCTTTTGGATGGATCAATTAGCGAGATAGCTCATCTTAAGTGCTGTTTTTAAGCTAAGGAAGGTAAAAAATTTTAACTACTTCTTATATTTCTCTATTATCAAGCTTGAAGGTTAAAGATTTGTTTCTCATATCTTCTTGCCTATTGCGCTTCTTCCCTATATAAACACCTCACTAACAACAATTAAAAATATGTACATATCTTAAAGCGACTCTATCATGATTCCTAGCTCTTCTATAACTCTGGAACACCTACCTAATGAAGTACTACCCCCCATTTTAGAGTATTGCCCCTCGCCTACCTTATTTAGCGTTTGTACAAGATGACGACATCTGTTAAATAGGGAGATAATGCCCTCTCTTTATAAACAAATAGGTAAAATGCATTTTCCTCAAGGAAATGTTAACGAACAGGCTTTTATTTTAGACAAAATTTATGAGCTATAAGATAGGCTTTCTGCAGTAGAAAAAGTCTAGGCAATCTTTAAACAAACCTTTGCTCTAGCCAGCTCGCTTTCTCCTGCAGAGCTAGAATTTAAATGGAAAACTGAGGAGAAAAGATATTTTACCCTGGCTAACTATGCCTCTTATCTTATAAATATTAATCGCTTGTTAGTGTGGAAAAAACTTCCTGGCGGAGGGGAATACTTAAATCAAGAAAACATCAAGTCTTTGCCTTTACATAAAAAAGGGGAACCTTTTAAAAAATGGATTGAAACCCATGGAAAAGATATTGAACGGTTATGCTTAATTGAAATTGGTTTGACCTTTTTACCTCCTGAGATAGGTCGGTTGCCTCAGCTGCAAGAACTCGACTTAAGCAACAACCTGCTTACCATAATTCCTGCAAAGATAGGACTGCTAGCACAACGCAACACCTTGGCTTGAGCAACAACCAGCTCACCACTATTCCTGCCGAAATAGGACAGCTTTCTCAGCTATGGAGCCTTGACTTAACCAACAATCAGATCTTCACTTTTCCCAGCGCAATAGGAAGGCTAAGTCAGTTATAAAAGCTTTACTTAAATAACAACCAACTTACCTCCCTTCCTAAAAAAATAAGGCATCTGATTCAGCTACGGAGTCTTTACTTAAATAGCAACCAGCTTACCACTCTACCCGCTGAGATAGGGGAATTTGCGGAACTTGACGAGCTTTACTTAAATGGCAACTAACTTACCGCCCTTCCTGCAGAGATTGCGCAGCTCTCTCAACTGCAAAACTTTGGCTTAAGCAGCAACCAGCTTACCTCTCTTCATGCAGAAATAGGGCAGCTTTCTCGGCTGAGGCAGCTTTATTTAAGCTACAACCAACTCACCGCTCTCCCTGCAGAGATTGGCCAGCTGCCTCAGCTATAATGGCTTGGTTTAAGCCAAAACCAGCTCACCGCTCTGCCTGCAAGAATCGGGCAGCTGCCTCGGCTGCGAGGGCTTTACTTAAATCAAAACCAGCTTACCAGCCTGCCTGCAGAAATCGGGCGGCTGTCTCGGTCTCGGCTGGAATTCCTTGAATTAAATCAAAACCAGCTCACCACTCTTCCTGCAGAAATAGGTCAATTGTTTCAACTACGAGGGCTTTACTTAAATCAAAACCAGCTCACTAGCCTGCCTACAGAAATCAGGCAGCTGTCTGAGCTGCAAACGCTTTTCTTAAATCAAAACCAGCTCACCAGCCTGCCTACAGAAATCCGGCAATTGTCTAAGCTGAAAGGGCTTTACTTAAATCAGAACCAGCTCACCAGTCTGCCTATAGAAATCGGGCAGCTGTCTCAGCTGCAAGCGCTTAGTTTAAATCAAAACCAGCTCACCGCTCTGCCTGCAGAAATCGGGCAGCTGTCTCAGCTGAAATGGCTTTACTTAAATCAAAGCCAGCTCGCCAGTCTTCCTGCAGAAATAGCTCAATTATCTCAGTTGCAAGTGCTTGAGTTAAATCAAAGCCAGCTCACCAGCCTTCCTGCAGAAACCGGGCGGCTGTCTCAACTACGAGTGCTTAAATTAGACCAAAACCAGCTAACCACACTTCCTAAAGAAATTGGACAGCTGTCTAAGCTGCAAACGCTTGAATTAGAGGAAAATCCTTTGAAAGATATTCCAGAAAAAATAAGGCAGCGTTTTCAATTGTAAAATGGTTGTAAGTGCTTTTTAAATTGGAGTAAGCTGAAGTGAAATAAAAAACTGTTAGCCACTTTATCTTTAAACAAGTAATCCGCTTTCCTTCCAGCAACTAAGCAAGCTTAAACCAACTTACACATTCTCATTCTTTTAGCCAAACCAAAGTTGCCGCGTCACTGAATCCTCAAAACCTGTGGCTGCTCCTAAATGCTTGGAAGGTCTCCCCCTTTCCTTGAATCTATCTGAAATAAAAGCGTGGTAGATCATCTGTAAGTTGTTTTTCATGGATAAGGATACGAATACGTTTGACTTGCTTTTTTAATTTTTTTATATTGCCTTTATAATAAATAAAATGCTGAAAAGTCATTACTACCCGAGGAAATAAAATGCATCCTACCTCATCAATATCTATTGAAAGCCTGCCCAATGAATTGCTACTCCCTATCTTAGAGGCTTGCGTAGTTCCTTCCTTATTTAGCGTCTGTAAAAGATGGCATCATCTGCTGGCTATTGAAGTCATGCCCCCTCTTTATAAGCAAATAGGTAAAGTGCATGTTCCTCAAGGAAATGTTAAGGAGCAGGCTCTTATTGTAGATAGGATTTATAAGCTAGAAGAAAAGCTTTCTGAAGCAGAAAAGGTAAATGCAATCTTTAGGCAAATCTTTACTTTAGCCAAGTCTTTTTCTCCTTTGGAATTTAAATGGAAAACAGAAGAAAAAAGAGGCTTAACGCTGGCTAATTACTCTTCCTATCTTGTAAATATTAATCGTCTTTTACTTTGGAAAAAACTTCCTGGTGGAGAAGAATACTTGAACCAAGAAGAAATTAAGCACTTGCCTCTAGAAAAAAAAGGAGAGCTTCTTAGGGAGTGGATTGAAGAAAATTGTAAAAATACCACGGCTTTAAATTTATCTGGAGCAGGCTTGACTTATTTACCGCCAGAAATATGCCAGTTATCTAAGCTGCAAGAGCTTCACTTAAGCCAAAACCAGCTCGCCAGTCTGCCTGGAGAAATCGGGCAGCTGTCTCAGCTGCAAGGGCTTTTCTTATATCAAAACCAGCTCACCAGCCTGCCTACAGAAATAGGTCAATTGTCTCAGCTGCGAGGGCTTGACTTAAATCAAAACCAGTTCACCAGCCTGCCTACAGAAATCGGGCAGCTGTCTAAGCTGACACGGCTCGACTTAAATCAAAACCAGCTCACCGCTCTGCCTGCAGTAATAAGCCAATTGTCTCAGCTACAATTGCTTGACTTAAATCAAAACCAGCTTACCGCTCTGCCTACAGAAATTGGGCAGCTGTCTCAGCTGAAATGGCTTGACTTAAATCAAAACCAGCTCACCACTCTTCCTGCAGAAATAGGTCAATTGCCTCAGCTGCAAGGGCTTAACTTAAATCAAAACCAGCTCACCAGCCTTCCTGCAGAAATTGGACAGTTGTCTAATCTGCAATATCTTTACTCAAATCAAAACCAGCTCACCAGTCTGCCTGCAGAAATCGGTCAATTGTCTCAGCTGCGAGGGCTTTACTTAAATCAAAACCAGCTCACTAGCCTGCCTACAGAAATCGGGCAGCTGTCTAAGCTGACACGGCTCGACTTAAATCAAAGCCAGCTCACCACTCTTCCTGCAGAAATAGGTCAATTGTTTCAACTACGAGTGCTTGACTTAAATCAAAACCAGCTCACCAGCCTGCCTGAAGAAATCTGGCAACTGTTTCAACTACGAGGGCTTAACTTAAATCAAAACCAGCTCACCAGCCTGCCTGCAGAAATAGGGCGGCTGTCTCAGCTGCAAGTGCTTTACTTAAATCAAAACCAGCTCACCACTCTGCCTACAGAAGTAGGCCAATTGTCTCAGTTGCAAGTGCTTGAGTTAAATCAAAGCCAGCTCACCAGCCTTCCTGCAGAAATCGGGCGGCTGTCTCAACTACGAGTGCTTAAATTAGACCAAAACCAGCTAACCACACTTCCTAAAGAAATTGGACAGCTGTCTAAGCTGCAAACGCTTGAATTAGAGGAAAATCCTTTGAAAGATATTCCAGAAAAAATAAGGCAGCGTTTTCAATTGTAGAAGAAGAATATGCAGCCCCCAGCTTTGACGTCATTGAGCAAACTTTCGACACTTGGGTCAATGGTTCACTTTCGTTCGTCTTCTTAGCCCTCACTTGATATGTTTATCATACCTTTTCCTTAACGCTCACTACCTTGGCTTTTGACCAAAGCAGCTTAAGGTGGTTTAAAATCTCTTCCTGCAAAGCGACTTCGAGGAGCCATTTTCCCTCATCTTTCATATAGTTACGCAAATCTACACTGTGCTCGTGGCACACGCTCACCAGTCTTCCTGCAGAAATAGCACAGCCCCCTAAGTATTTAGATCTTAGGTTAGACGGAAATCCGCTGGACAACATACCAGAGGAATTAAAGCAACGTTTTAGGCTGTAGCTGAAAAGTTACCTGACTTCCTCACCTATAACGTTAAAAGGGTAAATTGGTAGGCTTAGGAAGTTTTAAAGATATAGAGAGCTTTTGGCTTACTATAGAGGCGTGGGATCTAAAGGTCTGCTTCTCTGCTAAAGTTAAGGAAAAAATTTCTACCAGCTTTTCATATTTCTCTATTGCTAAGTTTAAAAATTAAAAGCCTTTTTCTTACATTTTCTTGCCTATCTTGCTTCTTTTATGTATAAGCATCTCACTAAAAAACAACTAGAATATGTATAACACTTAAAGGCGCCCTTCAGTGAATCCTAGCTCTTCTATCACCATTGAATATTTACCTGATGAAATATTAGTCCCTATTTTAAAGGAGTGTGCTAGCCCTTCCTTATTTAGCGTGTGTGGAAGATGGTACCATCTCTTAGCTAATGAAGTCATGCCCCCTCTTTATAAGCAAATAGGTAAAATGCATGTTCCTCAAGGAAATGTTAAGGAGCAAGCTTTTATTGTAGATAGGATTTATAAGCTAGAAGAAAAGCTTTCTGAAACAGCAAAGGTAAATGCAATCTTTAGGCAAATCTTTACTTTAGCCAAGTCTTTTTCTCCTTTAGAATTTAAATGGAAAACAGAAGAAAAAGCAGGCTTAACGCTGGCTAATTACTTTTCTTATCTTGTAAATATTAATCGTCTTTTACTTTGGAAAAGACTTCCTGGTGGGGGAGAATACTTGAGCCGAGAAGAAATTAAGCACTTGCCTCTAGGAAAAAAAGGAGAGCTAATTAGAGATTGGATTGAAGAAAATTGTAAAGACTTAACTTTGCTAAATTTATCTGGAGTAGGCTTGACTTATTTACCCCCAGAAATATGCCAGTTGTCTCAGCTGCGAGTGCTTGACTTAAATCAGAACCATCTTACCAGCCTTCCTGCAGAAATCGGGCAGTTGTCTCAGCTGCAACACATCTCCTTAAATCAAAACCAGCTCACCAGCCTTCCTGCAGAAATCGGGCAATTGTCTCAGCTGCAATACATCTCCTTAAATCAAAACCAGCTCACCAGCCTTCCTACAGAAATAGAGCGGCTGTCTCAGCTGCAAATGCTTTACTTAAGCCAAAACCAGGTCACCGCTCTGCTTGCAGAAATTGGGCAGTTGTCTCAGCTGCAATGGCTTTACTTAAATCAAAACCAGCTCACCGCTCTGCCTACAGAAATCGGGCGGCTGTCTCAGCTGCAAACGCTTGACTTAAGAGAAAACCAGCTCACCGCTCTGCCTGCAGAAATCGGGCAATTGTCTCAGCTGCAAACGCTTGAATTAAATCAAAACCAGCTTACCGCTCTGCCTACAGAACTCGGGCAATTGTCTCAGCTGCAAACCCTTTACTTAAATCAAAACCAGCTTACCAGCCTTCCTACAGAACTCGGGCAATTGTCTCAGCTGCAAACCCTTTACTTAAATCAAAACCAGCTTACCAGCCTTCCTACAGAACTCGGGCAGCTGTCTCGGCTGCAAACCCTTTACTTAAATCAAAACCAGCTCACCGCTCTGCCTAAAGGAGTGGGGCACCTGTCTCAGCTGCGAGTGCTTGACTTAAGCCAAAATCAGCTCACTAGCCTGCCTGCAAACATAGGACGGCTGTCTCGGCTGCGATGGCTTTACTTAAATCAAAACCAGCTCACCAGACTTCCTGCAGAAATCAGGCGGTTGTCTCAGCTTATCAAGCTTGAATTAGCGGAAAATCCTTTGAAAAATATCGCCAAAAAATAAGGCAGCGTTTTCAATTATAGAATGAACTTAAATACTTTTTAAATTAGGGTGAGCTAAAATGAAATAAAAAACTTTTAGCCATCTTATCTTTAGACAAGTAAGCTGCTTTCCTTTCGGCAACTAAGCAAGTTTAAGCTAACCTACACATTTATAGCGATAAGAAGTTTTTTTCTTTTTTTACAGAGTGTTATGGCTGGAAGAACAACTTTTTTGATAGGAGGAAACTGGCGTATGGTATTTCATCATTTAGTAGAAGAATTAAAACAAGGCACCAAAAAGAGCCATTTTTCTCAAATAAGGCAAAGAATCAATCTCATACTTTTAGCCACACCAAAATTGCCGCGTCACTTAATCCCCAAAACCTGTGGCTGCTCCTAAATGCTTGGAAGGTCTCCACCCTTTCCTTGAATCTATCTGAAAAAAAGCGGTGTTATATCATCTGGGAGTAGTTTTTTGTTGATAAGGATACGAATTCTTTTGACTTGCTTTTTTAATTTTTTTATATTGATTTTAATAAATAAAAATGCTGAAAAGTTATCACTACCCAAGGAAATAAATGCATCCTATCTCATCAATATCTATTGAAAGCTTGCCCAATGAATTGCTGCTTCCTATCTTAGAGGCTTGCGCAGTTCCTTCCTTATTTAGCGTCTGTAAAAGATGGCATCATCTACTGGCTACTGAAGTCATGCCCCCTCTTTATAAGCAAATAGGTAAAGTGCATGTTCCTCAAGGAAATGTTAAGGAGCAGGCTCTTATTGTAGATAGGATTTATAAGCTAAAAGAAAAGCTTGCTGAAGCAGCAAAGATAAATGCAATCTTTAGGCAAATCTTTACTTTAGCCAAGTC